>JBAZRS010000431.1:0-5200 GCA_041662825.1 Victivallales bacterium
CCGAAGGGGTGGACTAAAACGAAGACCTATCGGACCGCTCTATGGTTTGACGGGCTCGCAAGCCGCTGGATGGGCGATGTGGTCATGTGCGATGCGAAGGATGCCGGCAGTATCGAGCCGATACGTCTGGAATTCGAAGGCAGTTTCCTCGGCCTCTTCGGGGAGGCGAACCAGGACGGCCTGGACGTTGAAATCAAGGTGGACGGGAAGCTTCTGCCGTTCGCGAAGAAACAGAAGGACAAGGCCGAATATGAATATGCTCCGGCATGGCCGTTCAAAATGACCTACGGGCAGGGCAACCTGTTCATCTGGCGCAAGAGCCTTACGGCGCTCCCTCCGGGAAAACATGTGCTTGAGATTACCCCGGTGATTGCCGAAGGAGTGAAAAAAGGTCAGTTGCGCATAGATAGCGTATGTGTCGCGGGAATGTGAGTTGGAAGCCTGAACCGTGGCCGAAATTCCAAGTGCCAAGGTTCAAGCTAAACTTTGTCGCGAGCTTTGTCATGAGCTTTGTCGGAGAAGGATGCAAAAGAGGAAATGGAATCGACGAAGTTCGCGACAAAGATTGATACTAAACAACCAACATATTCCATTTTTTTTACAATTTGTTTGTAGCTTGTCGCGCCGTAGCTTCCTAGCGAAGCTGGATCAATGCCGCAAGGCATGTTCTTGTTTTTTCTTGTTTTGATTTTGTAATTTTGAAAAATTTCAGATTTACGCGCAAATAATTAAGGATGGGAGAGCCTTTGTATGAAAACGAAAATTTTGATGTCTGTGTTTCTTGCGGCTGCAATCTTCTGCGGATCAGTCTCGGCGCTTGAGACCGAGAACAACGGCATCCGCATCCTTCCCGCACCAGTTTCGGCTTCTTCCGGGCAGGCCGCCAAGGTGACCGTTGACGGCAAATATGACGACTGGGATCTGACCGGCGGGATTTTCACATGCAGCGGCGTCGAGACCAACCGCGACATATACAGTGTATGGATTCACATGATGTATGACAAGGATTTTCTCTATGTACTGGCGCGCTGGAACGATCCCACGCCGATGAACAATCCGGGATCGTCAAAGGGCGACCATGGCTTCAACGGCGACTGCCTGCAGCTCCGCTTCATCACAGGATACGAGAAGCCCGATGAGCGGGTGAGCCACTGGACATGCTGGAAAGACCGCGAAGGAATAGACGTGATGGATGTTGCATACAACCGTGATTTCAAGGGGCCCGGTATCCGTGATGCCAAGGAGAAAGGCGCATTTCAGGCGTTCCTGGCGGATAAGGACGGAAAGGGGTATTCCCAGGAAATCGCCATCCCCTGGAACATGATAACGACGGACGGCAAAGCCATGAAGGCCGGTGACAGCATGGTGATGGCGGCGGAGCCGAATTTTACCGCAGGGCTTTCCGGCCGCATCACAATCAAGGATATTTTCCGTTCGGGAGTCGTTCCTGACAGGATATTCACTTTCCGCGCATACAGGAACTGGGGTTCAGGCATCCTGGAACCGAAGGGCAAGGTCGAGTTGGCGCCGGTGCGCCTAGCCGACGACAGGGAATTTCCGGTGGTCATGAAGGACGGGAACCTGACAGTCGACTGGACCGGACTTATCGTGTCGCAGCTCTGGCCGGGCTATAAGAAAATAGAATTCGACATGCCGGTCGACGGATATGTCTCGATGAACATCATAGGTCCGGACGGTGTTGTTGCAAGGCAGCTTCTTACGGAGAACTATTTCCAGAAAGGCCGTCAGACGGTCGAGTGGGACGGACTCAGCTCTCCTTCCCACCGCCAGCCGGGGAAAGTTCTCCCTGCGGGAAAATACGAATGGAAGGCGATTGCACACAAGGGATTCGGCACGACTTTGCGCGGATGGGCCTCCCACAGCGGCAAGGCTCCGTGGAACAACGGGCCGACCGATGACTGGGGCGGGGATCACGGTGTGCCGTCCGCCTGCGTGTCTGACGGAGCGTGCATGCTTCTGGCCTGGAACGGGGCTGAAGGCGGTAGGCATCTTTACGGGACGGATCTCCAGGGCGTAGTGCAGTGGGGACTGAAAAACACCACCGGTGCAAGTGATCCGAATGTCATAGCCGCAGACGGTGGAACTGTCTATATTCTGAACAGATTCCATTTCGGCATGCCGCCGGTGATCACCCGTGCGAATTCCGCAAACGGGACTTATACTTGGTGGAAAGGGCGTGATTCAACTGTCATTCCGATAAAAGAGACCTGGGAAAAATCCGAGGGCATGCCCGGACACTTCGACGGCCTGGACGCCAAGAACGGAAGACTCTATGCGACCTGCAGTGATCCGCGAATAAGTCCTGACGATATTGTCGATATGAAATCGTTTTTTTCAAAAGTGCAGGCTGGAGGCGGAGCGCTTGACGGCATATCGAATTCGCTTTTTGAAAGGACACGGAAAAGCATTGCTGAATGGCTGGCCGGAAAACAGGCCAAGGATGCAAAGCCGAGGGGCGGACTTCATGAGGATCCCCTGGATTTGACCGTCAAAAAACTTAATGATGCGATTGCCAAGAGCGCGTCCGGACCGGAAGCGCAGGCGAAACGCAAGGAGTTTGACGCGGCATTGGGCGAATCAATCCGCCACCTTAACACCAACTTCTTTGTCATACTGGACGGAGGCAGCGGCAAAGTCCTCAGGTCATGGCCTCTCGAATGCGGGACGTTCGTGCGCGCCGTCAACGACAATCTCGTGTATGTGATAACAGGGGGTATTGCGGCCCAAGGGGACACTGACGGCGGGACATCGGTTATTGCAATTGATCCTGCGACGGGCAAGGCTAGCCCTTTCATAAAGGGACTGAAGAATGCGCGCGCGCTTGCTCTGGACAAGAATGGAAAGTTATATGTGAGCGTTACGGAGCCCGACCAGCAGGTGCTGGTGTTTGGGAAGGACGGAAGGCAGATATTTTCGATAGGCAAGAAAGGCGGCCGTCCGGCTGTCGGGGTTTATGATGCCGCGGGCATGTACAGTCCTTTCGGAGTTGCCGTAGACAATGAGAACAAGCTCTGGGTGATGGAATCCAATGCCCACCCGAAACGCGTGAGCGTCTGGAACACTGAGACCGGGGCGTTCATAAAAGAGTTCTTCGGCATGACCCACTACGGTGCGTCCGGTGCCGCGATCAATCCTCTCGATCCCAATGTAATGGTCGGAGAGGGATGCGAGTGGCGCATTGACGCTGAAACGGGAATTTCACGTTGCACCGGAGTTCTTGAACAGGCCTACCATGGTTTCGCGGCATTCCGCGAAGGCGCCGACAAGAAGCTGTACCTGCATGTGGAAAAGAATGACGGTGATCTTCCCCACCACGGATACGGAGTCTGGGACTACAAGATTTACGAGCGTGTGGGTGAAGGCAAGTACATCCTCCGCACTGCGTTTCTTCCGATAAGGGATAAGGAGTCAAAACCGGTCGGCATGCATCTCTGGATTGACGAGGACGGCAGCGGGAAGCTGGATCTGGGCAAGGCCGCCAAATTTGATTTCCCTATCAGTTTCGCCGGCTCAAACCACTGGTCCCTGAACGTCGGACTCGACCAGACGCTTTACGGATTTGATCCGGTAAACAAGCGTCTTCTCCGTCTTCCGCTGAAGGGGTATTCGGCCTGCGGCGCCCCGAAATACGATCTGTCGGGAGCGGAGGTTCTTCCGCAGCAGTACGCCGATGGATATCAGCCAGGCTACAGCTGCGCAATTCCCGACGCTTCCGGAAAACACCTGCTGACAGTAAACATGAAGACCGGCGAATGGCAGTGCTTCAATATGGAGACAAATAAAATCATCTGGACTTATCCGAACCCGTATTTCCAGGTGCACGGCTCGCATCGCGCCCCGACACCGACACCCGGTGTGACAAGGGGTGCCTATGGTGTGGTCGGAATCGCAAATCTTCCGGCTCCGCTCGGCACGCTCTGGGCGATAAACGGGAATCTCGGGGAATGGTATCTGCTGAACGGGGACGGCTTCTATCTCGGGCATCTTTTCCAGGGTGACCCCACCAAATTCCGCTGGCCGGATAAACCGGTTCCCGGTGCAGACCTGACGGAATGTCCGCCTGGAAGCGGAGGCGAGGACTTCGGAGGTTCGCTCACACAGGGCAGGGACGGCAAGGTATACATCCAGGCAGGAAAAGGCGCCGTCTGGAACACTTTGATGAAAGGGCTTGATTCGGTGAAGGACATCGGTTCCGGGAAGATAGAGCTGGCGCAGGCCGACCTGGCGAAATCCAACGAATATCGCGAGAAGGCCCTCCAGTCGGTTACGGCCGGACTCCAATACAGTGTCGAAAAGTTTACACCCGCATCATTCACGGGGAATCTTGACAAGGACTTCCCGAAGATCCAGCGTGTAATCGGGAAGAAGGGTGACAGCGAAGTCAAGTCCCTGATGACCTATGACGACAAATCCGTTTATCTCGGATGGCAGGTGAATGACCAGACTCCGTGGGTGAACGGCGCGAAGGAATTCGTGCAGATGTATTCCGAAGGCGATACCGTGGACTTCCAGTTCGGAGCAAATCCTAAGGCGGATCCGAAACGCGGTGACGCGGTTGCGGGAGACTTCCGCATATCCATAGGAAACCTCCAGGGCAAGCCGGTGGCCGTGCTTTACCGCAAGCAGTCGGATGTGAAAAAGAGCAGGGCGTTCACCTCGGGCGTCGTGTCGAACTATATAATGGAATACGCGGATGTGATACCTGACGCCAGGATCGAAGTGAAACTTGAGAAGGGCAAGGGTTACATTGTCGAAGCCGCAATCCCGTTGTCGGCTCTTGGATTCAAACCGCAGCCTGACGTCGCATACCGCGGCGATTTCGGTGCCACATTCGGCGATACCGCGGGGCAGCGCACCCGGCTCCGTGTCTATTGGAACAATCAGCAGACCGGACTTGTCGACGATGTCGTATTCGAGCTGCAGATGGTTCCGAGAAACTGGGCGACAATAGTTTTCCAGTGAAGCTGATTGGATTAATGCCGAAGGTAGGGGGGGGCGTCGAAACCGCCGCCTTAAACGGACGACTCGGTGAGCCGTCCGTATCTTGATTGTATTTTTAGCCTGTTTTTGTTTACAACCTGAAGGGTTGTCAGATAGTAGCCGGAGGTCGGAGCATCGCGTAGACCTCCGGATGGAGATTAAAATTAATTCGCACCCTGGAGGGGTGCCAGAAACTGGC
>JBAZRS010000432.1:0-5195 GCA_041662825.1 Victivallales bacterium
CCGATTTCAAATCGAAAAATTTGTAATCCGCACTTATCATATTATTTTTCAACATGTTACATCAATTTATTGTTTCAACGTTGGGACACTACTGAACTGAGATAATTGCAAAATAACCTCTTCTAAACTGATTGCTTTAGTTAGAGTAAAAGCTTTAGCTTGAATATTCTATCGGATACTAAGACAAACTAAAGTTTGAACTCCAGCTAGGAGCGTTCACGAAACAACTATTACATATTTTTGCAGTCACCCACCTTTGTGTCTCTGTGTCTTTGTGGCTAAATACATTTTCCTATACGATATGTCTATTTGACTTTAAGCGTCTCCCAGATCTTCCCGTTGCCGTTGTTGTTCAGGAGGTCCAGCAGGTAGGGGTTCATGTTTTCAGCCCATATTTCATATCCTTTTTCCGAGAGATGCACACCGTCCCGGATTATTTCCTTGTCTGCCTTTCCGTCTGGCGCGAGGAATTTGTCGCCAATGTCCAGGTAGAAGACCTTCTTGAAGTCCGCCTGCGCTGATATGAGCTTGTTAGTCTTGCGTATTTTCTCCCGGATTGGGGCGTCAGATTTTTCAAAGGCCGGAAAGATCCCGAGCAGGAGTATTTTCGAATCCGGCATCTGCTTTTTCAGGCTGTCCAGTATCAAGACAACGGCTGCGGCAAGGTTTTCAGGGGTGTCTCCTCCCGGGCGTCCGCCCCAGTTCGTAAGGTTGTTGACACCTATGAGGAGGACGGTTATTTTCGGGGTGAGCCCCTCAATCATCTTGCCTTCGCCGATCCTCCAGATCAGGTGCTCCGTCCTGTCGGCGGCGATTCCGAAATTGAGGGCCTTCAAAGGCTTGTAGTTCTTATCCCAGACCGCCTGTCCGTTCGGCCATCTCTTGTCATTCATCCAGAGCTGTGTGATGGAGTCTCCCAGGAACAGGATATCTATGCTTCCATCCGCAGCCTTCTGCTTGGCGGCCTTGTCTATCCACATTTTAGTTACAGGTTCGCTCCAGTCAGTGCGTTTTTCCGGAACGCATGCGGGATTGTCCGGATTCTTCACGTCAGCTGCTCCTGCGAACGAACATGCTGCTAAAACCGCAACCGCAATTACTACGGTAAAGATTATCTTCATTTTGTTATTCCTTATATTATTGATTAATTAAGACACACTAAAGTTGTGAACTCCAACAAGAATATTCCCGCAACAATCTCCTCTTGTATTTTTACAATCGGCTCATTCAATCAGAAGAAGGACTCCGAACTCTTCGGGTTTTCCCCAGAACATTCCGCCATACGCTTCCATCGCCTTGCGTTTGGGATTCGAGGAAACGGTGGATATCATGACTTCTGTCTCGGCCTGCTGACTGCCTGCCGCATCCTTTTTGCGTGGGACGGGTGTCAGGGCGTCTACATCGTTGACCAGTATCCCGATGCCCAGCCTTTTCTGCGGAGGAACCCCAGTCATGCGAGGATCGACTACACGCCATGGTAATGCCAGTTCGTAACATGTCTCTCCGTCAGTCCATTTGATTACGCACGGAATCACCGTCTCATGAACGTCCGCACTCGGAAGATGCGTGCCGTTGTTGCGGCGAACCATGATCTTCCCGTCTTTTCCAAGGGCGATACACAACTTCTGCCAGACATTCCACTTCGTGCCGTCCCAGTCGGCTGCGATTCCAACCTGGATTGAGTCCTCCTGCCAGCTGTCTCCGCTTTGACGGGTCTGCAAATGGCTCTGGTCACGGACTTTCACGGCGAGATAAAGGGATTTATCATCGTATTGAGATGCGACGCTGAAACTTAGGTCATCATCTCCCAATAACGGAGCCTCGGGATTTTTGATCACCACCGCATCTTCTCCTCGTATGAGATGGAAAGGAACCTTGATCCAATCGTTCAAATCGCCGTCGATCGCCGGAGCGGACGACGCCTTGGGCGTTGTTGTCATGGAGCAGGGCATGCCGGAGCTTTTCGATACAATGCCGTTCTGATCCTTGAATTCCGCCGTGACGATACGGCGAGTCGGTGAAGCGATATTCAAATCGTTGAGATCAATATGCATCTTCCGTTTCTCTCCCGCCTTGAAGGATGCGGCGCCCGCATCCTTGTCAATATCCTTTCCGCGGAGCCGCAGATGTCCGGACAGCTCGGAATCAGTTTTGTTTTCCATGGTCAGATCCATGAACCGATCCATTATAATCGGGCAGGACGGCTGTATGTCGACAGGGAAATTGACCGTGGCAAGCCAGCTACCCTTCAACTCACCTGAGACAGCGCTTTGCAGAAGCCATGTTCCCGGCTGGGCGGAGGCGGGGATGACAGGCACTCCTTTGAGTTGTTCCGCAGGCAGCCTGGAGCCGTCACGGAAGAGAGAATATTTTGAATCCGGAACCGAGGACCATTTCTTGAATGAGAATGACTTTCCAGGATATCCGGAAAGTTCGGATTCAGCTTCCGGGATGGCCTTCCGCGCCACACCAAGCAGATAGACCGGATTCCCGTCTATTTTTACACGTGCAATTCCGCCGGCCGTTTTAATGTCGCTCTTGTTCCCCATGGAATCGTAGAAGGCCACTTTTTCAGCGCCTACGGGCAGGATTATTTCTCTTCCCTTGTCATCGGTAGACCAAACGGTTACAAGGATCTGGTTTCCGCGCTCGAAGCAATAACCTAGGACATTCTCCCCGAGATATTCGAGGGGACAGATGGTTTTCGTCCCCTCCAGGAGCCGTGTCGCCGCGACCGTAGCGGAGAAAACCGGTTTTGGCGCCATCCGGGGTGAATTGTACGGGCGTTGCGGAATGCTCAAATTATAGAACAGTCCATAGCCGCTGTATATTTCATTGTCAGCAAGCAGGAAAAACCAGGTGCTTGTGAATCCCTCCCCGAGACAGATGAGATGGTTGCGGAGGAACCACGCGGCCTGACGGCGCAGCACCCAGGGGTTGGACGCTGGATCGATCCCATTGATCCTGCTGGATCCTTCCGTGTTCATGACCGGTACTCCGGGAGGCATATATTCATGGACCATCTGCATTAGTTTCCTCGCATCTTTCACAACACCGCCATCTTCGGGTGAAGTTCCGTTTTCCCCGTTCGGCGCCAGGAAGTAGCTGTGCATCAGGATTCCATCCAGATATTTCCCCAGTCCCTTGGCGAAAAGACGTTCAAGGTGTTTGTTGCCTGGAGCCAAAACCCCGTAATTCGGCCCGAGCAGGAATGCCCCTGAGTCATTATCCTTTACCGCCTTAGAAGCGACTTCATACAATCGGATGAAATCTTCATCGTTGCCTTTCCAATACCAGTCGATCTCCCAGTGTATCTGATAGTAGCTTCTCCTCATGTAGGGATAGCATGCCGCACGCAGGGCGGCCTTTTCCGACACGATGCGTTTCAAAAGATCCCCGTAATAAGCCCAGTCTTTTGGAGGGTAGTCCTGGCAGTTGTGTGCCGGAACCACCTTGTCAGGCGCAGGCGGAGTTTTGCCCTCAGGCATATTCATCAGCCACGGGGGCACACTGTGCATATCGAAAAGGGCGCTCAGCCCGTTTTTCATCTGGAACTTCTTTTCCTGCTGAAACGGCTTCGGATCAAGGACAGGCTTGAACATGTTTGGGCCTGTCTTTTCAACCCAGGCGGGCAGCCGCAACCATGGCTCCCCGGTATAATCATAAAACCATTTTACCCCTACTATGTTATATAAAGGGGCAAAAGGATCCCCGTCCTCAGAGACGCTGCTCGTTCCCTGGATTCCAAATCGTGAATCATCAGGATGCTTCAGGGCAAGGGTTTCTATTTCCGGAAGGACTGCGAATGCAAGAAATCCTGGCGGACGCGAACCCTGTCTGGTAATCGAGATGTTTTGCGATTCAAGCTTGATATGGACTTCAAAGTAACCTGCTGAATATTCCTTGAGGTTGATGCTTGCTTCGGAATCATCACTTCCGGCCGGAACGGCAAGAGTCCCCTTGTCAATAATGTTTTCCCGGAAATCTTTAACCTGCCATACAATACGATCCTCTTTCAGGCGGTCGCCCGTCACGTTCACAAGGATTTTCACCGCTTCGTGCGGATTAAATACTGCGTAATGCGGCTTAGTTGCGAATTCCGCACTTAAGGCGACTTTCTTTTCGTATTTAACGCTTGTCCTCAATTCTTTTTCCTTATCATATCCGTTCCTGATCTCATCAGAGGTGAGTGTACGGTTGAAAAGTTTCAAATCATCAAGCATTCCGATGAAAAGCTGCCAGGCACCGCCTATCATCAGGGGGGCAGGGGCGGCATCTAGTTTACCGTTGAAATCAGGACTCAGCGCCTTTACGCTGTCGAGTTTTCCGTCAATGAAGAAACTCGCTTTTTTATTTTTCCGGTCGACGACGATAGCGAGATGCGTCCATTTATTTACAGAGATGGCGCCATCTGAAAATACTGTTGAGCTTTTGCTGTTCTCATCCGCCATGTCGAGATGTATTTTCCCAGACTCCTGTATGTCCATGACCCACCAGGTCTTCGGTCCCGCATTTTTGCTCAGCACCCTCCTTCTTTTGTCGGGGGAAGCTATGGTGAGGGTATGAGGGCATATCCAGCATTCAATGGAAAAGTCGGAGGTTCCGAAATGCAGGGATTCGCCGTCTGGAATTTCCACAACATGCGAGGGCTCCCCGTTGAACAGGATCGCTGATCCGAATTTACCCTTCACGCATTCAGCCCCAATTCCGGGTTTTCCTGTTTTGTTTTTCCCCGAACTGTCTTCCGCTGCATTTCCGGGCCTGTCAAATGTCCAACGGCCCCGGAGCCCTTCTTCCCCTGCGTACAGGCTATGGCAGAAAAAAGATATTGCGAAAACGGCGGCGCATAGGACTGAGGTAGAGACCGGATGATTCATTTTCATGTACAGTATCCTTGTATGACTTAGTTCAAGCCGACAACCAAAACCTATGCTTAAAACCTGAAACTTAAAACTTGGTTCACATCTTTTAATCTTGTCACAACCCAGTCCAGAAAGTATTTGTCTTGGTATGTGGGTATTGCGCCCAGCTCATGGAATCCGCATGACCGTCGAAATAAACCAGGTTTGAAAGCCAGCTGCTGGTGACGGCTCCCGCCTTATGAAAGAAGAAGATCGGCTGACCGCCCGCATTGAATGTAGAAGCCCCGTGTATGTAACGGGCGGGTCCCTCTCCTAGGAGCACGGTTTTGGACG
>JBAZRS010000433.1:0-5189 GCA_041662825.1 Victivallales bacterium
GAATCAGTCTCCCTTTGGGTTGCGGATCTTTTTGGCTCAAGAAAGAATATTCTTCTCTCGGCGTATCTACTGATACGCCTACGTTCAGAAATTCTTTTTGAGCTTTCAAAAATCTTCCGCAACACGCCACATGCGAATTTTTAGAGGTTCCCTAAAGTCTGCCGTATTGCACTTGCATGTTTTTCATCTTCTTTGCAAGTTATCGTCTTGATTTCTCAAAACTTCCGGTTTATCCTTAAAACCCAATTTGCTGTGGTAATTTCAAAATTAGGAATTCAGGAGTCAGAATCCAGGAGACAGAATTGGATTTGAACTCAAATTCGGTTTAATTCTGAATTCTGACTACTTTTGAAATTGGCTCAGCTGTTATATTTTGTCAGTTCTTCAGGAAGGTGCATTCATAATGGAGATTCAATCAAAAGTTGAAAACGGCTTCACATCCCTTGCGATCAATGGACGGCTTGATGCGGTGACTGCAGCCGCTGCAGAGGCCGACATCAATAAAGTTATAGAATCAGGCGCGACCCGCCTGGTGCTTAACCTTGCAGGACTGGACTATGTCAGTAGCGCAGGATTACGAGTTCTCCTGGTGACTGCAAAGAAACTCTCACGCCAAAATGGCAAGATCGTCCTATACGGCCTGAAGGATAATGTCAGGGAAGTTTTCAGCATAAGCGGCTTTCTGTCAATCTTTCCTATTGCCGCAGATGAAACTGAGGCGTCCAGATCCTTTCAAACAAACTGAGAATTCATGTCAACAGAAACAGATATCCTTTTTATTTCCGCTCCGGTCAATGCGCTGGTTGAAGGGATTTTCCAGGCCGAAACGACAATAGGCGAAATCCGCCGGCACGGTGATTTCGCACTTGGAACATTCAATCATCTGGACGGCGAGATGGTAATGATTGACGGCCAGACCTATCAGGTGACCGGCGGTGGGGATGTTAAACCGGTGGCGGATGACGTGCATTCCCCTTTTGCCATCGCCACATTCTTCCGCGAACTGAGCCGTGACGACTTGTCAGCCGGCTTCGAAAGTGCCGACGACCTGTTTGCAAAGCTTCAGGACCTTCTGCCGTCCCAAAATGTAATGTACGCCTTGCGGATAGAGGGACGCTTCTCATTTGTGCGCACCAGATCCGTGCCGCGCCAGGAGAATTATCGTCCGCTTGTTGAAATCACGCGCAACCAGCCCACTTTCGAACGTTTCGGGATACAGGGCTCACTGATCGGATTCCATACGCCGACATTCATGTCTGCCCTTAATGTGCCGGGAATACATCTGCAGTTTCTTTCGGATGACCGCACGTTCGGCGGACATCTGCTTCAATGCAGCGCCGGACATGTCACAGTGCGTGTACAGATCCTGCGCCGTCTGCGGATGGATCTGCCCACCTCTCTGGCGTATCTGACAACTGATTTCTCTCGGGACACTGCAAGCGACCTGGTGGAGGCCGAGAGGGAGCAGCAGCCGGTCAGGGAGCGTGCAAAGCAAGGAGGAAACACAAAATGATCTCCATTTCGAAGAGCCTGAAACGGGCAGGAGCAGAATCACTGGCTGCATTTTTCCTTCTCGTTGTGGCAGGAGTCTCGGCGCCTGCCGGCAGCGCGCAGAACCTTGAACCGGCGACCGTGACTCTCCACTGGCAGCATCAGTCTCAATTCGCAGGTTATTACATGGCCCATGCGAAAGGTTTCTACTCGCAGGAGGGGCTGGATGTCAGCATCATGCGCGGCGGTCCTGATGTGAGGGTCGGGGAAAGCCTGCGTTCCGGAAAGACTGATTTCGCATCCTTCATGCTGTCCAGCGCACTTGAAGAACGCGCCAATGGACTGCCGCTTGTTGATCTGGCGCAGGTGGTGAACCGCAGCAATTTCCTGCTGGTGGCCTGGCGCAATCCCGCCGAAGGAGTTTACATCAACGATTTATCCGATCTGAACGGACGCAGGATAACCGTGTGGCAGGAGGATTTCCGTGCACCATATCTGGCCCTCTTCGCATCAAAGGGGGTTCATCCGGTCATCCTCCCTCAATACTACACCTTGTCCCTCTTCCTTCACCGGGGCGCTGCGGCATGTTCGGTCATGCGCTACAACGAGTATCACACCTTGCGCCAGAATGGGTTACAGGACAAGGATATACGGATTTTCAGCCTCCATGAACTCGGCATCCGCCTTCCCGAAGACGGCATATACTGTCTGGATGAAACCTGGAGACAGCGCCCGGAAACCTGCCGCAAGTTTGTCCGCGCCTCGCTAAAGGGATGGATGTACGCGCGCGACCATGAAGAGGAAACTCTGAACGAGGTGATGAAATATGTGCGCAAGGAGAATCTGCCCACCAACCGCATGCACATGAAATGGATGCTGCGGGAGATACTGGCCTCCATATTTCCGGAGAAAGGCGACGACTGGGTTTTCGGAAAGCTTTCCCGCAGCACCTATGACGGCACACGTGAAATGCTGATCCGGCACGGTGGCCTGAAGTCTGCGCCTAACTTCGAGGATTTCGTGAAAGACGGAGCTTCCAATGATTAAATTCCTCAACCATTCACTTGTGCACCGGATGACCGCGTTGATTCTGCTCGGGGCCGGACTTGTCATGCTGCTGGTTCTCGGGTTCAGCTATTTCATACAGCGGAACCGCATCCTCGCCTCCGCCATGAGGCAAAGCGATACGCTGACGCAATCAGCCGTGTTCCAGATCGAAATCCCGCTGGGCCGCGCCGAAGCCGTCGTGCAGCAGACAGCACTTCTCCTTGCAGATAAGAAAATCCTCCGTGAGGAAAGCACTGAAATCATCCGCAACACGCTCGAACGCAACCCGAACATATTCGGCATGGCAATCACCCTCAGCGAGAAACAGATCCCTCATAGCGATTTCAACACCCTCTATGGCTGGCGCGAAACAGCAAACGCGATCCAGGTGCTCGGGCGGGATTCGGCGGCGCAGGATTATCAGCAGGACTGGTTCTACCTGCCCTTTCACTTGCAGCGTCCGGTCTGGACTGAGCCATATTACGATACAGATGCAAAGACACTCATGGTGACATATTCTTTCCCCGTCCTGCGTTCAGGTGAAGTGATTGCAGTTGTCACATGCGACCTTTCCCTGAAATGGCTGCACAAACTGCTTGACACCCTGCCATTGGGCAAAGGGGGAATGGCAATCCTTTACTCTCAGCGCGGCACATATATTTCAAACCCTATTCGCGCATATGAAATGACAGAAACGGTTTTCAGCGTGGCGGAAGCCCAGACAGATCCCGAAATGTCCAGTTCCCTGCACCAGCTCGGACTGGACATAATGTCCGGGCAGCCCGGATTCAGGACTTTCAAACACCCTATTGACAATCAGACTGCCTTCATACATTACCGCCCCGTACCTGCAACCGGCTGGGTATTGGGACTCATCCAGCCGCGCAAACAGGTGCTGACCCCCCTTGTAAGGCTTAATGAAATCAGCGCCCTTGTGGGGCTTGCAGGCCTGGCGCTGCTGCTGATCCCCGCTCTGGGAATAGCCTGGTCGGTCACCAGGCCTTTGCAACGCCTCGCGGTTGCCGCCAACCAGCTCGCAGCGGGAAATTTCGACGCCCCCCTCCCCGCCGTTAATTCCAAGGATGAAGTCGCCAGGCTTACCGGAGCCTTCGAGCAGATGCGTCGCGACTTGCGCAAATACATAGCCGATCTCACCGCCACGACGGCGGCCAAGGAACGCATCTCTGGCGAACTCTCAGCCGCCCGGGAAATCCAGATGAGCATAGTGCCAAAACTCTTCCCGCCGTTTCCCAACAGGCCTGAAATAGATCTCTACGCCATCCTGATTCCGGCACGCGAGGTCGGCGGAGACCTTTACGATTTCATGCTGCTCGATGAAGACCATCTGTACCTGGCCATCGGCGATGTTTCAGGCAAAGGCGTCCCCGCCTCCCTTCTCATGGCGGTCGGCAAGACCCTCCTCAAGTCCACCATGCAGACCGTGCGCGACCCGGCACGCGCCATGACACAGGTCAACAGCGAATTGTCCGAAGACAATGAATCCTGCATGTTCATCACCATGTTCTGCGGTATCCTGAACATCAAGACAGGCTCTTTGATCTATGCAAATGCAGGGCACAATCCGCCATTCCTGACACGGAAAGAAGGCGCAATCAGGAGGCTTGACAATCCCCCCGGCCCCGCACTTGCCGTAGTTCCCGGCGCCATTTATCAGGATCACAGCATACAACTGGACGACAAGGATCTGCTGATCCTGTACACCGACGGGGTCACCGAGGCGATGAACCCATCCAATATCATGTTCGATGAAGAAGGCCTGCTCGAACATATACGCAGCGAAGGCCATCAAAGCGCCAAGCTGTTCCTTCAAAACCTGGGCCGGAAAGTGCATGAGCACGCCGCAGGGGCGGAGCAGTCAGACGACATCACCGCCCTTGCCGTCCGCTACCGCGCTGCGCCGGCCGAGACTGAAAGCCAGCGCCAATCAGGGTTGACTCACGGACGCAGATCTGACGCCTCGCTCAGCCTCAGAAATAGACTGGAGGAATTGGGCTCTGTGCCAACATGGATTGACGAGCAGATAAGGGCGCTCGCACTGCCGCCGTCGCTGGCAATGGACCTCAATCTGGTCCTCGAGGAATGGATCGTCAATGTCATCTCATACTCTTACGCCGACAAATCCGAACATACTATTGCCGTACGCCTATGGCGCGACAATGACGAACTGCGTCTTGAAATCGAAGACGACGGCCGCCCGTTCGATCCCACCGCCCAGGCTGACGTTGATACGGCAATGCCGCTCGAACACCGCAAGATTGGCGGCCTAGGCATCCATTTCATCCGCAAGACAATGGACCGTTTCACATATCGCCGCGAAAATGACCGCAACATTGTCACACTGGTGAAAACCGTAAACCGTAAACTCCTTTGAAACTGCCGTTGGTGTTCACGGCTTTAGCGTGTTCTTTTCTTGGCAGTTTCATTTTGATAAACCTGCGGCCACCGCAGTAGGCCGCTGATAACTGATAACCGATAAGCATGTTAAAACTCTTGAGAAATATCTGGCTGGGCGTAATTCTGATACTAATGGCATCAGGTTTGCTGCTGTTCTCAGATCTAGACCGCAGGCAGACTGCGAAAAAATCACCCAAGGTCCTGCCGCGCCTGGCAGTAATGCAGTGGGCCTCCAC
>JBAZRS010000434.1:0-5177 GCA_041662825.1 Victivallales bacterium
TAATCGGCAGTAGGCTAAGAGACCATTCGTTCTCACGGAAAGTCACGGAATAGGCGACATCGAAGGCCGGAAACGCCTCCTCGAAGCGCTGGTACTGTGTGCCGTATGCGTCATTGACAGCCTTCAGCGAGCCGTAACGGCTGCGGAGAAAATCCTGGTATGCCTCCTCGGAAGAATGCAGAATGCGCTTCTCGACAGGCAAAGACTTGACGAAGTCGATCCACACGCTGCGCGATTTGATGTTTTCCAGTCCGACCGGGGCTTCGGAGGTGAGAGGGAAGTCATTCCAGGATGCCAACTTTGTCCCGAGCATCCGGTTGGCATATTCCAGCGTTTTGAAACGCTCCTTGAGGAAATTCTGGTAGACGCCTTTCTGTTCAGCATTTCCGGAGATCGATGTCAGCCGGATCGGATAACGGCTTTGCACGAATTCCTGCCAGAGCCGTTTAATCACTGCCGGAGCATCCGCAGGCACCGGGTAGGGAGTTTCGGCCATGTTTTTATAGTTTGTTCCGGCAAGCCGGTTGTAGACCTTGATGTCGAACTGGGCTTCAGGCGACAGGCCCATGATCTCGCGGGCTTCCCTAGTCTCCATGAATTGGCGCCAGATGACACGCATCGCCATCGGCTGGACGGGAGCGGCAGGCGCGACAGTCCTTTTGAACTCAGACCATTGCTTCTGCCAATATTCATTGTCCATCTCGATAAGTTTTACAAGGCCCGGAACCGGGCGCTCAGTTGTCCGGGCCCTGGCCCACTCAAGCCATTTGCCTTCGACCCCGGGAGTGAAGACATGGTAGGCCGCCGCTTTCTTGACGAGGAGGAAATCCTGGTACTTGGCACCCTCGATGTCCGGAAACCAGCTCTGCTGCCAGTACGGTTCGCGCATTTCCGATTTCTCAAATCCGAGCAGATAAAAATTGGGCAGGGGGACTCCCCAGGTGTTGCTGAGCAGTTCGAGCGCCTGGCTCTGCTTTTTCTTGGTGCCAAGCTTCCGGGCGGCTTCGGGATTCTGGGAGATCCACAAATCCAGGTAGCGTTCAGAGAGGAATTTGGCGGCACTGATGTCTAAAACCGTCGCAAGCTGATCCACCAGCGGATAATTCGACGAGAAGTCCGCATAATCTGCCGCCTGCTTCCGCCACTGGACAAAACGCTCACCGTCCGCTTTAAGGTACGGTTCGGCAAAGGCGTCGCTCCTTGCGGTATCGCGCCCGATTTCACGCCAGCTCTTCCAGTGTCCGGGCATACTCGGGAACTGCGCGGCCATCTGTTCATACCACTTGGGATAGCGGTTGAAGAAGGACACCAGCCCCCGGTTGTAGCGATCACCCTGCGAATACAGATAACGCGGCAGGGGCGAATAACGCTCGTAGTCGTAATCGTTGCAGACCGAACTGGCCATGGTGATAAGAAACGGTGTGACCATGGTCACCGCCAGCAAGGTCAGGACAGTATACATGATTATCGTCAAAGTCCGTCCCGGCCAGGAACGACGTTCCAAAGATGTTATGATCGACATGGTTTTCCTCTGCTAATATATTTTTTTTTAAAATTATTTTGCATATTAATTCCTGTTAGCACCCAGTTAGTGCCGATTAGTGGTAAAAAATCTGATTTGAATTCCTTAACGTTTAAATTACCCCTCAATCGCTTTCGGCTTTCCGGAATTCCACCTTCTTCAGGAACTGTATTTGAAGGTAAGTGAAACCGATAAGCAGGGAGCCGAGAACCCAGGCCATGCTGGTGGCCATGCTGAAGCGCAGATTGTTGTAGGCCTCTTTCCAGATGAGCAGCCCGACGACCGTGGTCGACTCGCCCGGGCCTCCGAATGTCATAAGGAAGATATTTCCCATGTTCTGGAACGTGCCGATGAAGGCGCCGACAAAGTTGATGACAATCAGCGGCAGGAGTGTCGGCATGGTGATCTTGCGCAGTTTGGTGAAAATACCGGCGCCGTCCACATCTGCGGCCTCGTAAAGCTCCTCAGGAACGGATTTGAGTGCGGCCAGATAAATCAAGCTCGCCATTCCCATCGAAGCCCAGACGGTTGGTATTACACAGCAGAGCATTGCGATTTTCGGATCCTGGAGCCAGGTCTGCGAGCTGATGTCCACAAAGGGAATCATGTTTAGATATCCGATGAGCTGGTTCATGAATCCCTGCGGAGTCGGTTCATACATCATCTTCCAGAGCAGAGCGATGACCAGTCCGCTGGTCACCTGAGGCAGGAAGAAAAAGGTGCGGTAGACATACTTTCCAACCGGAATTTCAGAGAGCATCAGGGCCAGGATAATCGGGGCGCAGAACGCCAGAGCCATGTTGAGCAGCACATAATAGCCTGTGCGCACGAGGGCCATCCAGAATGATGAGTCCAGGGCCAGCGATATGAAGTTGTCGAGCCCCACAAAGCGGCTCTCCCCTGCAATACGGTAATCCTGGAACGCCATGACCATGCCGCGCAGCAGCGGATAGTAGCTCCAAAGCCCTATAAGCAGGACTGCCGGCCCCAGGAGCAGCCACGGGGCCAGGGGATGGGCGACTGAACGAGTCGAACCTGTCACATGCTGGGAACCGACGGCCACCAGCTGCGAACGCACGATCATTATGAAAAAAACGACTATGACTATGACAAGGAGGGTGAAGATGATCCGCGCAGTCGGGCGGTACCGGTCAAGCTCCGCCTCGCTGCGTCCGAACATCAGCCCGCTATTGGCGTCAGTCTCTATCTTGTTGAGCGCCGCCTTGTAATCGAAGTTATCTCCTGTTTCGGCGATAATCAGGCTGAGCACCTGCGCATTGATATTGTTGTCCATGGTGATCCAGAAACCCATGTACGGCTCGGTGAACACCGCGATGTCACCGCTTGCAATCCGAGCGTAGTTGTCCCTGATCCCCTTCGGGACATCCTTCAGGTAGTCGTCAAGTCCCAGCCGCTTCAGATCCTCGGGATTGACAAACCTGGCGAGACCCGAGAGCACTTTCTCCCTGACAGCATCGTCGGCCACCTTCTGGTCGGTGATGGCTGTCAATACCTCCCATACCTTGTCCCTCTCCTCTTTCGGACGGTCGCCGACCGATTCGCACATCGTGACATAGTGGTTCTGCACCTGCACGACCTGGCGTCCCCCGGGCGAATTTGCGGCCGGAAACGGGAACCAGGAAAGCAGGTCGGAGTCGAGTCCCGTGGTACTGCCTATGGAATTGAGGTCCTGCACGAACCAGGTGACCATGGCGACTTCACCGCGGCTTAGCAGGTCAAAGGCGCCGGTGCCGCGCTGCTCTGTCTGACCACGGGCGACCCCGGTTATGATATCTTTCGGGGTAAACGCGATGGCACGGTCTCCGATTTTCACTTTTTTGGCGGCCAAGTCCTCTTCATTAAGGGACACAGGTTCCTTGGTTTCGGGATCTATCATCCATCTCATCCAGCGGAGCTTGTGATAGAATCCTGCCGCCTTTATCCCGGCTTCGCTTGAAAAATTGGCCTTCCAAGTGATTTTGGCCCGGCTCAGGTCCTCGCCTTCGGGCGTAGTAAAGCGAAGCGTATCCGGAGGCAGCAAATATTCCTTGCCGGTGGTCGGGCTTGTCCTTATCTGCATGATCGGGTTGCCTCCTGCAGACTGCATCCAGGGCAGCCAGGTGAAGCCGTAGGGCAGTAAAGCGATTCCGCGCTGTCCCTGGCGGATTATCGCGCCCGGAACCTCCTTGGAGGGATCTGTCAGTTTCTGGCACCAGTAGATGAGTTCGTCCCAGGTCTCAGGAGTACGCTCGGGATCGAGGCCGGCAGCCCGCACCATGTCGGTACGGAACAATACACCCATGTAATACTTCGTGGCCTGGGGAACGGCGTAGACTTTCTCGTCCTTGGTCACCACCTGGCGCCAGAGCGGGGGAATCTCGGCCCATTTCCCCCATTTCGCCTCTTTGGGATCGATCAATCCATCGCCGTCGCGGTCCTCGCCAATCCATTCGTTTAGAGGATAAAGGAAGCCCTGTCGGATGTCATTGCCGACTATATGGAACCACGCCTCCATGATGTCCGGCGCAGTCTTGCCGGCAATGGCCATCATCAGAGGCGCCCGGCCCGCACCGCCCGGCAGACTGAGTCCGCCCCACTGCGTAATGCGGAGTTGCGAATCATCCCGCATCAGCTCAATCAGGCGCTTGCAGGTCGCCCGGTTCGGATAGTTTGGATCCCAGAAGGTTGGTGCAACAACAACGTTCACGGGTTTCTTGTCGGCAGGTTCAGCCGCTGAAAGCAGGTTTAGCATCCCGCCGAACAACAGAAGTAGGAGAATGGTTTTCAGCTTCATGGTTTCCGCCCGGCATTCAGGTTCAAGACGCTGTCAAGCCACTTCCAGGCGCGGCGGTCGAATTCGGCCGACCAGTCATGCCCGCGCCCGTCTATGGGGACGATCGACTTGTTTGAAACGGTCAGGCGGTTATAGACGGCCCAGACGCTGAACGGCGGGGACACGGGATCTATCAGGCCGCCATTCATCATCACCGGACACTTGATGTCCCTGGCATAGTTCATCGGGTCGTAATAGGCGAAACAGCGTCCGCTCACATCGTCCCTCAGCGGGGGAAGCCCTTTTAGATCCATGCCGTCGTTCAGGGTGATGGACGGATCCGGCTTCTTGTCGCCGAGGTCAGCAAATCCGTTGCACCGGGCCACCCAGCGCAGATGAGGATGGTTGGGCGAATTTGCAATGGCTGAGACCACCGCCGAGATGCGCGCATCCAGACCGGCGACCACAATGCCGAGCCGTCCGCCCTGGCTGCCGCCGACCACGACGATCTTCTTGGGATCAACGTCAGGCCGCGAAATCAGATAGTTGACAGCCTGCAGACAGCGCAGGTGTATATAATAATAGTAATAGGCCGTTGTCGGCTCATACATGACGTTGTCGTAGTAACCCGGTATCTTCGGGTACTCCTTCAGGTCCACATCCTGTCCGTGCACCTGGATGTCGAGTGTCAAATAGCCGTGCCTCGCATGTTCGAGAGGGCGCGGACGGGCGGAAAATCCGGCGCCGGGCAGCACCAGCATCGCAGGAAAAGGACCTTTTCCCTCAGGTTTGGCAAGCCAGCCGTAGACGCGGCCGCCGTCCGGGCCTGCAAAATCCACCTTGCAGGACTCGACTTTCTCGAATTTGTGGCCTTTCGGATCA
>JBAZRS010000435.1:0-5175 GCA_041662825.1 Victivallales bacterium
CATCTTGAGGAGATGGTGAGAGAACGCACAGGCCAGCTTGCCGAGGCGCACAGGCGCCTGGCGATCATGGACCGGACAAAGAGTGAATTCCTCAACCTCATATCCCACGAGCTGCGGACTCCGCTCAACGGCATATTCGGTGTGGCGGAACTACTTCTCCTGAATGAAAACGAAAAAGATCCTTCAATCAAGGAGTTGAGGGAGATGTTCAACATATCCAGGGACACTATGATGAAGATACTTGATGATGCATTGCTTCTGACCCAGATCGAGGTGGCGGGTGACAGCATATCCTCGCAGACGACACAGCTTGATTTCATCCTTGACAGCGCGATAACTGCCGTCAAACAGTACGGCAATGTTGCAATTATCCCTGAATTTCAGCCCGCAGGCATTGATGTGCTCGGTGATTCCAGTCTGCTTATAAAGGCGTTTTCATCGCTGTTTGAAACGGCGATAAGATTTTCCTCGGAAGGGCCGGTCACCGTGGCCTGCGGGAGGGGGCCGCTGTCGGTTGAAGTTACCATCTGTGCAAAAGGGCGCAGCATACCCGCCGACATGCTGGCGGATTTCTTTGAAGTGTTTTCAGCGTCCAGGCCCATAAAGGGCGTGGGTGATCTCGGCCTTGAACCGCCGGTAGCCCAGAGGATCATCTCCCTGTTCGGCGGTTCGGTGGAAGTCAGGAACGAGGAGCCGGCCGGAGTCTCGTTCATCGCCGTATGTAAAACCGGCCGCAATTCCAGTAACCAGTGTTCAGTTATCAGCGTCTGACTGCGGTAGCCGCAGTTTTATCAATAAGAAACTGTTTCCGCAAAAGTAGGGCGGTTTTTAAACCGCCAACTCTGTGTCGGGTTGAAACCCGACCTACTTCTGAGGCAAGTTTGGCAGCTGGAAGCCGCGACTTTTGAATTCCAAGCTCCAAATTTACGTCAGGCGCTTCGGCCTGACCTTGGAGTGCGGTAACTTGTTACCGCCTTGTTCAGAGGAGCTCTTGTCACGCCGTAGCATCTTAGCGAAGGCGGATGCTCCTCGTCTAACTGACAAGCAAGCTTGTCAGAAGAAAGGCGGTACCAAGGTACCGCACTCCATGTGCGAATCTCGCAATTCGCAGAAGATGAATTTCAGAGTTTAGAAAATAACTGTTCAAAACATTGAAATTCCTATACATAAATATAAAGACAGCAGCGGTCTGTCCACGGCGGATTTGAATGCGTTTTGCTTATAATGCTATCTTGTTGGGGAATTATTTCTCGGGAGTGGAGGTGACAATCTCGACCCTGGGTGCCATGCTGGCACGGGAGCTCGGGAGCGATCTCCATGTTTTTCTCGACAAACACTGCAAAGACCGTTTCTCATTTCCGGACGCCTGCTGCCATTATGTCGGATTTCCATGCGGCGGTCGACTCTCAAGAATAGCCTGGGAACATTTTTTTCTGCCGGGACAGGTAAAAAAGTCAAAATGCGACCTGCTGCATTGTCCCGGATATATTGCCCCGTTCAGCGTCAATTGTCCGACGGTGGTCACCGTACATGACGCAATCGCCCTTCTTCAGCCCAACCTGTGCAAAATTTCAAACCGCCTGTATTATCAGGCCTTGATGGGCAGGAGTGCGAGACAGGCGGCACAGGTAATCGTGCCTTCAGGCGTAGTAAGAGATCAGTTGCTCAAACTGTTCGGGATAAGCTCCGCGAAAATAAACGTGATCCCGTTTGCTCCGGCATCGGTATTCAAGAAAGTCGATGATGCGGGTCTGCTGACACAAGTCAGGGGAAAATACGGACTTCCGGAGAAGTTCGTTTTGTCCGTCTCCAATCATGAACCCAAGAAGAACATTTCCGGCATAATCAGGTCATTCGCCGCATTCAAAAACAAGGTGAAGGATTATAAGCTTGTGCTGGCCGGAAGAGATGCCTGGGGAACTGGAGGGACGGATGACCTCATCAGGCATCTTGATCTTGAAGGGGATGTCATACGGACTGGATACGTCCCGATTGCCGATCTGCCTGCAGTATATTCGCTTGCCAGCATGTTCCTCTTCCCCTCTCTTGACGAGGGATTCGGCATACCTGTGCTTGAAGCGATGGCCTGCGGAACACCGGTGGTCTGTTCTGACTGCGGAGCCCTGCCTGAGACCACGGCAGGCGCCGCAGTCTGTGTCCCTCCAAGCGATATGAACGGCATTGCGGAAGCGCTTGCGAATTTCGCAGGAAATTCCGGCATGCGCAGGGATTATATTGAGAAGGGATTTAAAAGGGCTGGCGAACTGAACTGGGAAAAGACCGCCAGGGCGACCCTTGAAGTTTACAGAAAGGCAGTCGGATGACAGTATTTTACATTCTTGACAGTTTTCCAAGCCTGTCCGAGAATTTCATTCTCCGGGAAATAGTCGCCCTGAAGAAATCGGGGGTCAATATAAGGATCTGCGCTTTGAATAAACCCGCTGAAGGGGCGGTACATCCGGATGCGCTGCCATTGCTGGAAGATGTAATTTATGTGAACGACCTGACATTCAAGTGCAAATCTGCTGCTGTGGCGGGCAATTTTTTCAGGCATCCTGCGTTATTTGCAAAACTGGCGGCATCGCTGATTCATGACATGTTCTTTTCATTTCGTTTCATGTGCCAGCGCATGCGCGGGGCAATAAATGCGATGGCAATTGCGGATTTCGCAAATATAAAGCCGGATCATGTTCATGCTCATTTCGCATATGTAGCTGCCGATGTCGCCAGTGTTCTTGCTGAACTTGGCGGCTGCAAATGGAGTGTTTCAGCGCATGCGTGGGATATTTTCACCCAGTCCCGGGAAATAATAAACAGGAGGGTTGATGGCGCCGACAGGATATTCGCCTGCTCCAGGCATGGGAAGAGTGTGCTGGAGAATTTATCCGCCGGGCGATATCAAGAAGACAGGACCGTTCTGATGTATCATGGCGTTGATACCTCAGAATTCGAAATAGAAGGTAAAGCAGATCATATCATTGCCGTAGGACGCCTGGAGGAGAAGAAGGGATTTGAGATTCTGCTGCAGGCGTGCAGGATTCTCGCAGGGCAAAACATCATACCGCACTGTATTATTGTCGGAGATGCACCTCAAAGGGAAATGCTCGTGGCGGAAATCAGGGACTTAGGATTGACAAATGTTGAACTTTCGGGAAGCATGGGTTTTGACAGGGTGAAAATACTGATGGCGGAATCCGCGATGCTGGTTCACCCCGGCAGAATAACTGAAAACGGCGACCATGACGGGATACCAAATGTGTTATTGGAGGCGATGGCATTGGAGAAGCCAGTCATCGCGGCCTCTGTCGGCGGAATTGCGGAGTTGGTCGTGGACGGGGTCAACGGTATATTAATCAAACCCGATGACCCTGTACAGCTGGCCGGAGCGATAAAGGCGTTGCTGGCGGACAAGGTCCGCGCCGAAATGATGGGGAAAGCGGCAAGGGAGCATATCAAAAGACATTTTGAAATATCCGAGACTGTCCAGCCGCTGGTCAAATATTTCCTGTCCTCCAGGTAGGGACTGCTCGAAAAGGTTTTCTGGAACAGCTCTTACGAGCTTGACTACAAACGAATTCGCCTCAAATTCAAAGTTTTTGTTGGTAGTTAACCCCGCAAGGGGTGTTCAAATTATACCTTTTCGAGCAGGCTCTAGATAGAGCCTGTTCGAAAATAGGACAGGTACTTGGAAGTCCAAATTCCCCAAGCTTTATTTTTATCATTTTGCGGAGAATAAATTGGTTAATCTCCGCAAAACATGCGGAGAATATATTGTTTTTCATAGTGGGGCAATGCTGGGGTTTAAGAAAATTTCAGAATAGGCATTTTGGATTTCTCTAATGTGATTTGTTTTGCATATCTCTTTGATTTTCAACAATTCGCCAAGGCGAATTAATCCAGCAATCCAATAATCCATGGGACGGTAGCGATCCGGATAAATCAAAAAAGAAACCGGATATAGACAGGATTACAGGATTTCAATGATATAATTAACGGTCCAGATAAATATCCCTGCCAAGCAGACGCTTGGCGTTCCCAGCCTGGGATCGCCGACCGTCTGGTCGACTTAGTGGAGCTGTTGCAGGCTGTTCTTTGTAACTCGATCGTATAGGAAATTGTATTTTAGTCTTGGATAAAATGTTTATGTTAAATTTAACGCTGAAAGCGTTAAGTAATATAGCCTATGGTTTCAACCATAGGGACTATAATTATGATGATTGCGTCCTGAAGGGACGGAGTGTATCCATATTTTTTGGTTTGCTCCTTAAAAACAACTCCGTCTCTTCAAGACGGATGGGGTGTGTATAATCTACCTGTGGTTGAAACCACAGGCTATATTACCTTATCCCTCCGGGATAGAGAGAAAGTTAATGTAAGAATAATGGAAACAACAGAATTAAATATCATGAAAAATCCTGTTATCCTGTCAAAATATCTTAAATCCCGGCGGTAGCCGGTTAAGTCCAATGGCGAAGAAGGAAGCCCGGGGATTCGCTAAAAAGAGCAGTATTGCAATTAATTCTCAAGAAAGATGCAGATGGAACCAAAGACGATAGGCGAACGGATAATAAAGGCGAGTGTGGCGATTTTCATCGCCCACCTCTGCTTTAAGCTGGTCGGATTCGCCCAGTTTTTTGTCATTGGCGGAGTTACCGAAACGGTACAGTGGGAATGCATATACGGCTTCGCCTTCGACGGTGTCATCTTCAGCATGTTCCTGATCGGCGAGGAACTGATCGGACCGGCCTTCCTGCCGGTTTTCATCGATGAAAAAGAGAAAAAATCGGAATCCGCCGCCTGGCTGCTTGCGAACACCCTCCTGACCTGCCAGCTGATCATCCTGGGGATCACTGTTCTATTCCTTTACCTTTACCCGGAAACATTGACAAGGTGGATAACCTATTTTGACGCCGACAAGAAGAAGGAGAATTTCCAGCTGGCAGTCCAGGGTGTAAAACTGATGGCGCCTGCGCTGATATGTTTTTCCCTGGGGTCGACGACCTATATGCTGCTGAACGGTTATAAGAAGTTTTTCCTGGCGGCGTTCGGCGATGCGGTATGGAAGGCGTTTGTCCTGATATCCGTGCTTGTCGGGGTGCAGTTCTTCGGTTTTTCGTGGAAGGCGCTGGTCTTCGGCATTGTCGTCGGGAGTGTCACAAAACTCATCACCCATCT
>JBAZRS010000436.1:0-5162 GCA_041662825.1 Victivallales bacterium
ACAGGCGAAAAGGAAGATTTTTCAAGCGTCCGTCATCATTGTTTCCCAATCTTGCGATATTGTCTATCCGGAGTATCTTGAGAAACTCGTTGAAGTCGTTGAAGTCGTTGAAGTCGAATTTCGATTTTAACGAGTGTATCGATTTTAACGAATATCTGATGCCATATGAGGAATTGGAATGATCTGCTGCGGATTTCTTAAAGGCGAATGTAAAAAAAACTCATGGTCGGGGATTTTGCCTCCGCTGCTGTGTTTTATTGTCACTTTCTGCTGGTCGGGCATTTTCGCCTGCATCGGGCTGGATGTCCACCATGACGGTATCATGATGAAACCTGCCGCCGATGTAGCCGGAGGGCAGGTGCTCTTCAGGGACACGTTCACCCAATACGGTGCGCTGACGACATTCATTCAGGCGCTGGCATTAAAGGTGTTCGGCCCGTATCTGATAGTCATTCGGCTGACCACGGTGCTGTTTTATTCATTGTCCGCAGTGCTGCTGTATTATATCTGGCGGAATTTCCTGTCAGCTTCCTCCATGCTGCTCATGTATGGCCTCTTCTTGTTGCTGGCTCCGTATTACAGCTGGACATTCATCCCGTGGTCTTCCATCTATGCCCTGTTTTTCATGTTGCTGGCGAATCTTTCCATGATTGATTTCATAAAGCGCGGTTCCGTCTGGCTGTTATTGGGTGCAGGGGCGAGTTCGGCTCTGGCTTTCTGGTGCCGGCAGCCCAATGGAATTGTGATGTATCTGGCGATTTTCCTGTATTTTGCGACATGCCTGGCGTTGGAACGGAAAAGCTGGAGGAAGATACTGGGCAATTTCGGCGTATTTACTGCAGCCTATGCAGTCTCCTTTTCATTCTTTCTGCTTTATCTGCTGCTGGATGGCGCGTTGAAGGACTGGTACATCCAGTCAATCAAGTTCATGTTCACTTTTGGAATAGAAGGCCGTGAATCAGCTTCTCTGTTCAAATGCCTGGTTGCAGAAGGTTTCCGGAGAGGTTCGATATTCATGATTTTCCCGCTGGCTACCTTGTCGGTGTTTTGTGTAACTTTATATTTGATGTTTAACAGGAAACGTGATGGCAACCGTACGGTGAATTTGATGCTGACCGTCACGGCGGTCATAGGTTTGGCCTCCTGGCACCAGTTTTTCCCGGTGTTTTCCGGATGGCATTGCTACTGGGCGGCTATACCTATGTTCGGGTTTTATGCTTTTTCATTCCAGGAAATAAGCAAGTTCTCATTCGATGGCATGCAAATGGATTCATCCAAACAGCTGCCGCGTCCATCGAAACTGCTGCTGCCGGTGGTTATCTTGAATCTGCTGCTGATAGTCATTGCGATTGCCATGCCGGCTTCATGGGAGAAATATTTTCCGGCCTCTTCATGGGATTATTGCTGGATGGCCATATTCATACTGGGGTTTTATGCTTTTGCGGTTCAGAGGATCGTCGCTTCCCCGGACACGGGCATTTCCCTGCATTTGTCAAAGCTGCTGACACGTTTCTCAAAACTTCTGCTTGCCGTGATTCTCCTGATGCCTTTTTACAGTATGCCGACAATGAACTCCCCAAAGTATCCAAGCAGGAGCATCGTCAAGATGCTAAAGGATGTGGAGGTCAACTTGGCTGGTCTTCCAGAGCGTAAAGTTTTTTACGACTCTCCCCTTAAATATATGCTCCTCAGCAATGAGGAATACCATTTTTTCCAGTCTTTCCGATACATTATTGGCCAGATGCCTCCGGAATTCGCCGGGCGCTGGTGGATAAACCTCAGCGGCAATGCGTTTTTCTCGCTCTATTTTCCCAATGGGGATAATTTACTTCCAATGCATGTGAATTGGGGAAACACTGTATATCCGGATTATTTTGACAAGGTAAATCATGTGCTGGAAGAAGCCCGACCGATCGTGATCTCCTATGAAAAATCGAACCTGCCCGGCTATAGCCGTTTCGCCGTGATTGAAAACACAAGACCCAGAATCTTATACCGCCCGCCAGATGCAAAAGCAGTTTCGGCGGAGCAGGGAGTGGAGGAAAAACAAAAAAATAATTCTGTCGTTTGGCAGGTGCCGGCATCTTTGTCGCAAAGGGATATGCCGTTTTCCTATCCTCTATTCTTCTACCTGCCGGATATCGCCCGGTAATCAGGGGACGGTAATCGGTAATCGGTTGAAATTGTTGAAATTGCGACTTTTACGATTTGAACGATTTTAACGGCTTTAACGATTAATTTTTCCCTGCGAATTTTTAGTCCTGAAATATGGCACTTATGGAATAAAGACATTAACTTAAATGTTGACAATGGATAACAAGTATAGACAGAAAATATTTTTCTATGCCGTGGCGGGGCTACTCCTAGCCATAAGTTCCTTCATGCATTTCTGGAAAATAGGCGATGTGCCGAACGGTTTTTTCTTTGATGAGGTTTCCATAGGCTACAACGCCTGGAGCATAGGGGAGACAGGGGCTAACGAGTATGGGGACAGATATCCGGTTTTTTTCCATATCTTTGACAAATACTACAATGAACCTGTAATGATTTACACCCTTGTTCCGCTCGTAAAGGTTTTTGGACTCGGGAAAGCGGTTATAAGGTTGCCTAGCGGGATATTCATCATTTTGGCCGGAATCGCTTTTTATTTCCTTTCATACAAGCTTACCCGCAGCAGATGGACCTCCGTTTTTTCGGCGTTCATTTTCACGGTCGTGCCATGTGGTTTTGCAATAAGCAGGTCCTCGATGTCGGGATTTACTCCAATGCTTTTAGGAATAACGGCCGGGTTTTATTTTCTTTTTGAATCTCTTTCCAGAAAATCCTTCTGGTGGCCGGTGGCATCTGCATTTTTTTTGGTTTTAGCAATGTACTCGCATACCGCAGGAAGGCCTGCCGTCTTTATTGCCCTCGTATGTTTCGCATTGGCTTTTAACATGCTGCTCTTGAAACGGTGGAGGATTTTCCTTGTCTTTTTAAGCTCCTGTGTGTTTTTCCTTCTTCCCATGTTTATCGCTCTCATCCGGAATCCGCATGTTTTGACAAGCAGGATTAACGAAATAAGTCTCTGGAAAGACGCCCCTCCAATATACGAGCTGGCATGCAGGATCTGCTCAAGATATCTTGACTATTTCAGTCCCGAATTTCTTTTCATATCAGGAGATGCCGAACCGAGGCATAATGCCTGCAATGCAGGAGGGTTGTATGTTTTCATGCTGCCTTTTGTGGTTGCGGGGATATTTTACACGATAAGGGAGTTCAGGAGGAACCCGTACTGTCGCTTCATATTGCTTGCGCTGCTGTCATATCCGACGGCGGCTGTTGTCACAATGGACCGGATGCATGGGACAAGGACTTTGAGCGGTCTCCCGTTCTGGTGCGTAATTTCCGTTCTCGGCTTTTGTTTCATATGGAAGAATAAAGTTAAACTCCGTCCTCTTGTCATCGCCGTACTCTGTTTTTCAGTTATCGAGATTTCATCTTATTTTGTAAGCTATTTCGGGAGCTATGCGTTAAAATCAAGAAGTTCATTCTTTGCGCCGTTTGTCGAAACGCTTGAGGCCTCTTTTCCGGAGCTTGGCAAAGGCGATACCCTCTATGTGTCAAACTCGGTCTTTCCGCATCCCGTAGACAAGGGATTTAAACCGACCTGGTACATTTATTTCCTTCTCCTAGGGAATATCCATCCCGCCGTTTATCAGAAAGCAGGTATTCCGGAAGAACATATACAGCCGTATGAGGGGAAAACATCCAGGCCGGGAATATTGATAAGAATGAATTCCGTGATAAAAGCCGATGACGGGGGAAATGTGGTGGCGGTTCTCAACAGCGAGCCTCTCCCGCCTAATTCAAAGCTAATCCGCAAAATACCGCTTAGCGTCGGCTCAGACAGGTTTTTCGAGGTTTACCGCGTCTATGGCATTGCTGGAAAATAATTTGATTGTTTTTCGGGAAAATTGTTTCCGGGACTCTTTTTAACCAGGAAAAAGTTGCAGAACATGCTTAAGAAAAACATATGGTTCATCATCGTCGCACTGGTCTTGTTTTTCCTCACCTGCTTCCTGCATTTCTGGAAAATAGGCGAAGTCCCCCCGGGGTTCTACTGGGATGAGGCTTCCCTGGGCTATAACGCCTACTGCCTCGCGGAGACCGGCAAAGATGAAGAGGGCAGGGCGTTGCCGCTGTTCTGGACATGTTTTTCATATTACGGCGATCCGGCGATACTTTATTCCGCCTGTCCGGTCGTCAAAATCTTCGGGCTTTCAAAAACCGCCTTAAGAAGCGTCTCGGCGTTTTATCTTATTTGTGCGTCTGTGCTTTTTGTTTTTCTTTCATATGCACATGTCAGAAACAAATGGATGGCCCTGGCAGCGGGTTTCCTCTTTTCAGTCTTGCCATGGGTGTTTCCTACAAGCCGGACAATTGTGATCGGGTATGCGCCGATGATGTTGGGCATAGTTGCCGGCTGGCTTTTCCTCATGAGGGCGATGGGGCGAAATAACTGGAAATATGCCGTAATTGCGGGTTTCAGCTGGTCCATGGTGATGTACTGCTACAGCAGCGGGCGTCCTTTTTCCGCGATCGCAGTGATTGTATTCGTTATCGCCTTTAATTCCCTGCTCATTAAAAGGATCAGGGTTTTCTCGGTCTTCATGATTTCCTACTTCTGCTCATCCATCCCCCTGATACTCGCAGTTCTCAACAATCCCGCTGTCATAATGAGCCGTTTTTCCGATTTAAGCGTATGGAGCGACGGGGCTGGATTCCATGAAGTCCTGACGAGGATACTCCTGCGATATGCAGAATATTTCAGCCCGGACTTCCTTTTTGTCAGCGGGGATCCGGAACTAAGGCACAATGCCGGCATCTCCGGAGAACTATATATATTCATGATTCCATTTATCATCGCCGGTTTTTACTGCGTCATCAAGAATTTCCGCAGAAATCCCCATTGCCGTTTCCTCCTATATGCGATTCTGGCATATCCCGCCGCTGCGGTTCTGACCATGGACAGGATGCACAGTGCCAGATGCATGAACGGCGCCCCTTTCTGGTGCATGCTGGCAGTCATGGGATTTTATTTCATATGGACATACAGGCGTAAATACCGGGTTGCCGTGATTGCGCTAATCTGTTTTTCAGCTATGGAGATTTCCGTGTAT
>JBAZRS010000437.1:0-5161 GCA_041662825.1 Victivallales bacterium
TTCCTGCTTGAAAATAACGCCTCCGGGATTTACCATTTCAGCGGACAGGACAAGACCAGCCGCTACAGGATAACTGCGACTGTCGCAAGAACATTCGGAAAATCCATGAAAAACATTGTCAGACTTGAGGAAGCCCCGGAGACTGAAGCCATCCGCCCTCACGACTCTCACCTCTGCATGGATAAGATTTTATCATTGGGGCTCCCCTCTCCGATGGGCTTTGAGGAGAGGTTGAGATTATTGAAACCTGAAATAGAGCGGTATCTTTCTTCCTTAACCATTTGACTTAATCCCGTCCCGTGCCTATTTTTCAACATTAACATAACGAGGGGAAAATGAACAAAAACTTGAATCTCAAGGACATATCGGCAATAGCAAAATCGGCGGGAATACCTGAAAAACAACTATCGAAATACGGTGACTGCAAGGCCAAGATATCTCTTGATTTTTGCGAGGCCCTCAAGAGCGGCAAGGATGGAAAGCTCATCCTGGTCTCCGCCATCACCCCCACTCCCGCAGGAGAAGGTAAAACCACAACTTCAATCGGCCTCCACGACGCCTTGAGAAAAGCCGGACACAAATCGATCCTCGCCCTCCGCGAACCTTCCCTCGGCCCTGTTTTCGGCATGAAGGGCGGAGCCACGGGCGGCGGAAAATCGCAGGTGGCCCCGATGGAAGACATAAATCTCCACTTCACAGGCGACATCCCCGCAGTCGAAAGGGCCCACAATCTCATCGCAGCCGCCGTCGACAACGAGCTCCACTGGGGGAAAATCAAGCTGGACTCGCGCACTATCCGCTGGAAAAGGGTCATGGACATGAATGAACGCGCTCTCCGCGACATCGTCATAAGCCTCGGCGGCACAAAGAACGGATATCCGCGAGAGACGGGATTCGATATCACCGCTGCGAGCGAGATCATGGCGATACTCTGCCTTTCCGAAAGCTATTCCGAACTGAAAAGCCGCATTGAAAGCATCCTCATAGGGCTTGACCAGGACGGGAATCCGGTCTTCGCCAGGGATCTGAATGTCGCAGGCGCGGCAACCGCCCTTCTCAAAGACGCGCTCAAGCCGAACATCGTCCAGACACTCGAGAACAATCCCGTCCTCATCCACGGCGGCCCTTTTGCGAACATCGCACAGGGCGCAAATTCCATAATCGCCACAAGGCTCGCCATGAAACTCGGGGACTATGCGATAACTGAAGCCGGATTCGCCTTCGAACTGGGCGCCGAAAAGTTCTTCGACATCGTCGCCCGGAAGGCCGGATTCCAGGTAAGCGCGGTCGTGCTTGTAGCCACCGTAAGAGCGCTCAAGTACCATGGCGGCGCCGAACTCAAGAAACTTGGAGAGGAGAATACCGACGCCATCGTGAAAGGCTTCTCCAACCTGGAGAAACATTACGAGAGCATACTCAATTTCGGGACAAAGGCAATAGTAGCCATAAACAAGTTCTCCGGAGATACGGAAAAGGAAATTGAAACCCTCTCGGAACTGCTCAAGGACAAGGGGATCCCGTATTCATATTCCTGCGCCTGGGAGAAAGGCGGCGCCGGTGCGCTTGACCTTGCCGAAAAAGTGGTCTCCATAACTTCCGGAGTTCCCAAGTCACATCCCCTATACCCACTTGAAATGCCCATCGAGGAGAAGATATCGACAATCGCGGGCAAACTCTACGGCGCAAAGAAGGTTGACTTCCTCCCCAAGGCGCACAAGGACATTGAACTCATCCGGAAACTCGGTTTGGAAAAGCTTCCCGTCTGCATAGCGAAAACTCAGAATTCCCTTTCAGACAATCCGAAACTGCTCGGAAGGCCGAAGGATTTCCTTGTCACCGTGAGGGAAATTGAGATCGCATCCGGTGCAGGTTTCCTGGTGCCGATCACCGGCGACATAATGCGCATGCCCGGACTTCCGCTGAATCCCGCATACAAGAAGATCGATATCGACAACAACGGGAACATCACCGGCATGTTCTAATAAATTTCCCGGACGGGAAATTTATACCATGGTAAAACCTAATATTTTGAATTAAAATACAAGCCTTGCTGTGAGATTGATTTTGCTTCAAAAGCAAACTCTCAGCAAATCTTTGTTAGTGATCGGTTAGTGTTGATTAGTGGTTAAAAAAATCTTGCATTTCGTATGTTTAGCCTGTCCCGCCGTAGCTTCTATGCAAAGGCGGATTTATTTCGTGGTTATTAACTTATGGTAAATTCTGACACATCAGACTTCAAGTGCGCCAGATGCGGCGACTGCTGCAGATGGCACGGCTATGTGCGGATTTCCCAGGATGAGGCGGACAGGATCGCAGCCCACCTCGGTCTGGATGTACTCGAATTCGTCGATAAAATGACCGTTGTCACCGCCGATCGCAGAAACCTCTCGCTAAATGAAAACGCCGACGGCACATGCATATTCTTCTCCGGTAATCCGCCACGCTGCGAGATATACGAACTGCGCCCCGCACAGTGCCGCGAATTCCCAATCAGATGGAAAAACGATCTGGAAGAGTTCCAATGCAAAAGTAACTCGGGCTTTCCAGCCCGAGATTAATTTTTTCAGTTTGGCAAGATATCAAAATATGCAAATACGCCTTGCGGATTTGCATCAGTACATCCCGGAATTCCTGAATTTCGCCGGAGATACGCCGAAGGATTTCCTGAAGGCCTTGCAGAAATAACTGGCGTCCTCAAAACCGCAGGCTGCCGCGAGTTCCTTAACTGACATTTTTTCAGCCTGAAGGAATTTCACGGCCCTGTTCAGGCGCAGCTCCCGTATGAACGCCCCCGGGGAAATCCCGCGTTTGGCGGTGAAAAGCCTCGTGAAATGATAGCGACTGTACCCGGAAACCTTGGCAAGTTCTTCCACGCCAAAATCAAAATCTGGATTGTTTCCGCAGTATTCATTTATCTTCTTCAGGAATTCAGGAGTTTCCCCGGCGCCGGTACTTTCAGGAAGCAAATCGTCCATCAGGTTCATCGTCAGCTGGTATGCCAGGGATGATGACATATAAGGAGTTCTGATCTGTCCGGCATAGGCCGTCTTCAATATCTGGACAGCCGTCTTCAAAGTGTTGGAAGAATCACCAAAATCATTTACAGGCCCTGATTTTTTCATTATCTCCCTGCAGATCCTCAATACTTCTCTTCCGCACAAACAGACATAGATGAATTCCCATTCCTTCGAATCTTCCGGAAAATAATAACGGTGATTATGGGGAATATGAAGCAGGATTCCTCTTCCAGGCATGAGATCATGAGGTTTGCCCTCATATTCAAGCCTTCCCAAACCGCGCACAGTATATTGCCACAGTACAAACTCGGTTTTCCCCCTTTTCAGACCGTGCCAGTTATAATCAGTTGACGTCTTCATGGAATGCCCGCAACTGGTAAGCATGGAATGCAAAGGAACCGTTCTCGCCGGAAAGACAAGACTGAGTTCCTTATACCCTAGCCTTTTAATTTCCTTTAGCATATTATTGCCATTATTAGCATTTTTATCATATTTACTACTCATATTTACGTTTTATAATATAGCATAATTAATATATTTTTTACTGTCAAGGAAAAAATCAGAAAGGAAAAGCATATGCCGTTCAAAATCGCATTCATCGGGGCTGGAAGCCTGGGGTTCACACGAAAACTCTTGTCCGACATCCTTACTGTTCCGGAATTCAAGGACATCAGAATCGCCTTCACCGACATCAACGCCAAAAACCTGGAGATGGTCACCAAGCTGTGCCAGCGCGACATCAACGCAAACAAGCTGAAAATAAAAATCGAGGCCACCACCAACCGCCGCCAGGCTTTGAAGGACGCAAAGTATGTGATAAACGTTGTCAGGATCGGAGGCCTTGAAGCTTTTGCAACCGATGTTGACATCCCCCTCAAATACGGAGTCGACCAGTGCGTCGGAGACACACTGTGCGCCGGAGGCATCATGTACGGCCAGCGCGGAATCGCCGCAATCCTGGATTTCTGCAAGGACATCCGGGAAGTCTGCGCTCCGGACTGCCTGATGCTCAACTATGCGAATCCCAACGCGATGATGACCTGGGCCGCCAATAAGTTTGGCAGGGTGAACACAATCGGTCTCTGCCATGGCGTTCAGGGTGGACACGGCTCAATAGCCTCAGTCATCGAGCTTCTTGTGAACAAAGACAAGGGAGCCAAAAAAGGCAGTAGGAATTACGAGAAAGTGACAAGGAAAGACGTTGACATCATCTGCGCCGGGATAAACCATCAGACCTGGTACACAAGAATCAATTACAAAGGTCAGGACTGGACAGAAAGGATGTTGGAAGGTTTCGAACTTCATCCAGAGTTCCAGAAGACTGAAAAAGTCAGGATCGACATGATAAGGCGCTTCGGATACTACAGTACTGAGTCGAACGGGCACCTATCAGAATACGTCCCATGGTATCGCAAACGCGCCGACGAGATCGGCAAATGGATTGACCTCTCTTCCTGGATCAACGGGGAAACCGGAGGCTACCTCAGAGTCTGCACTGAGGGACGCAACTGGTTTGCAACCGACTTCCCGAAATGGATGAAGGAACCCGCCAAATTATTCTCAAAGAAAGACCGCAGCTGTGAACATGGATCATACATCATCGAGGGCCTTGAAACAGGCAGAATATATCGTGGCCATTTCAATGTCGAAAACAAAGGCTGCATCACCAATCTTCCCGATGACGCCATCATTGAAGTTCCGGCTTATGTTGACGGGAACGGCGTAAGCATCCCGAAAGTCGGGGATCTCCCGCTCGGATGTGCAGCGGTCTGTAACGCCAGCATCTCGGTACAGCGGATGTCCGTTGAAGCGGCGATATCCGGGGATGACTTCCTCCTCAGACAGGCCATGATGATGGATCCCCTGGTCGGCGCTGTCTGCAATCCCCCGGAAATCTGGCAGATGACAGACGAGATGCTTGTTGCCGGAGAAAAGTGGCTGCCCCAGTACAAAAAGGCCATTGCCGAAGCAAAAAAACGACTGTCCAAAGGCAACCTTATCCCCACAAAAGATGGATACCGCGGAGCGGCACGACTGGAGAAGTCCGTAAATTAGGCGGAGAAGGCAAAAGAACAGCCCTTGAGGGCTTGACTGCGAACAAATCCGCCTCAAAATTATTGTGTTTGTTCTCGGATTTTTATTGG
>JBAZRS010000438.1:0-5140 GCA_041662825.1 Victivallales bacterium
CCTTGGATCCAGCCCCCATCGATGAATACAGCTTGACACCGGCCTCCAACGACAGGCGGATCAGGAGTATCTTGCTCCTCAGCGTATCAATGGCGTCAAGGACATAATCGTATTCGGACAAATTGAACTGGTCGCAGGTTTTGTCGTCATACATGACTTTGAAGGCCTTGATGTCAGCCTCGGGATTAATCGTCAGGAGACGCTCCCTGAGTTCATCCACCTTGGGCTTGCCTATGTTGTGGGAAGTGGCCTGGAGCTGACGGTTCACGTTCGTCGGGCAGACAACGTCTGAATCGACTATTGACAGGTGCCCCACCCCGGTCCGGACAAGCGCCTCGGCGCACCAGCTCCCTACTCCGCCGACCCCGAATATGATGACTTTCGCATCCTGGATGCGCTTCATCGCATCCTTGCCGAGAAGGAGTTCAGTCCGGTGGAAAAGTTGATATCTCATTTTATGGCTCCAGTTATTGAACTCATTGTTCTTTTTTCTTTGCAACAAAGAAAAAAGATAAGTAAGTTAAAGTTAGCACATGGAACATAAATGTAAATAAAAATACGCGAACGCAAATGGAAACTCATCCATACAGGCCTTTTGTTCCGAAAGGAGCCGAGAAACTGATACTCGGGAGCATTCCGCCATGGAGATTCACCGTAGACGACAATCCTGATGTCAACAGACTCAAGAAACTCCAGCGCGGCGACATTGATTTCGCTTATGGCAGCAGGAACAACAAACTGTGGGCGATTCTTTCGGATGTCTTTGAAGCAGGGCCGCTTGACACGTCTGCCAAAATCAAACAGTTGTTGCGAAAAAGAAAAATAGCAATATCCGATGTCGTCCGCCGCTGCCGCCGGGTTCCCGAGAAAAGCGCCCTGGACCAGAATCTGAAAGACATCGAGTTCAATCATTCGATAAGGGAAATCCTGGCCGACAACCCGCCAATCACCGAGATTCTTTTCACCAGCACTTTTGTCGAGAGGCTTTTCTATCAATGTTTTTCCGTGAAACCGGAAAAATATAATGGGTATAAAGTGTTCATCCTGCCGGATGACGGAAGGAGGATAAGAACAGCTGTTCTCTACTCGCCTTCCAATATGGCGTTGCGCGGAATCAGGCAGAACAGTGAATTCAAATTGCGGAATTCGCAGGACGTGCGCTTTTCAGCGGACGGCTTCAGGATGGAGCAGTACAGGAGATTATTGCGAGGCTGCCGTTCCAAACCTACTTGACACTTTTTCTGAAAACAATGAAATTGTTTTCAGAAAAAGTGCAGTAAAAGATTTTCATCGCGAAGAAACCCTATACTTGGCCGGAGATTCCTTCACTTCATAGATTTTCTTCTCTTCTGCGGTAAGGGGAAAACTGAAAACTTCCTTGAGGTTTATCTTCAGGTTCTTGAATGTCCCACCCGTCAGGATGTCATCACGGCCAAACGCCTTATGCATGCGGTAGCTTTTCCCGTCGAGGAGGAAAATCTCCACCATGGCCGGATGCGGGGTGACGATCCAGTATTCTTTGACTCCGGCCTCCGCATACAGGCGCATCTTGCGCATCCTGTCCTGCATTGCCGAAGAAGGAGAAACGATTTCGATGACAAGCGCAGGCGCGCCTTTGATATGCGTTTCCCTTATCTGCTTCTCGTCGCAGACGACCACGATATCAGGCTGGACTATGTCCTCCTCGGAAAGTTTAACATCGACCGGAGAAAGAAAAGGCTTGCATCTCTTGTTGTGGAAATAATTCAAGAACTCTCTTGCAAGAGCACCCAGTATCGACTGATGCCTGGTAGTGGGCGCAGGTGACATCATATACGCTTCGCCACCTATGACCTCCCATCGTTCCTCGTCAGGCCATTTCCGATAATCAGCCCAGGTGTAAAGCTCTTCCTTTTTGACGGCATTTCCAGCCATATCCATCTCCATAATTTCAAATTAGTCATTTTAATGTATAATATAAAGTTTTTCATTCAAATAAATTCCCCTTGAATTTATTTGAATGAAAAAACATGTCAGGAGCAAGATGCCTAAATTCAGAACAGAAAAAGATCTTATCGGTGAAATGAAAATTCCCGAAGAGTCCCTCTGCGGGATTCAGACTTTGCGCGCCGTCGAGAACTTCCCGCTCTCCGGACGGCATGTCAATCCCGCACTGATCCATGCATACGGCGCCGTAAAACTCGCATGCGCCATGACAAACCATGAACTCGGAAAACTCGACAGGATCAAGTTCGAGGCGATCCGCCGGGCCTGCGAGGAAATGATGTCCGGCAAACTCGACGAGTATATTGTAGTGGACGCCCTCCAGGGCGGCGCCGGCACTTCCACAAACATGAATGTCAACGAAGTAATCGCAAACCGCGCACTTGTCATTTCCGGCAGGAATCCCGGCGATTACGCGCACATCCATCCGCTTGCCGACGTCAACCTACACCAGTCGACGAACGACACATATCCGACAGCCCTGAGAATCGCCGCCATCACGGTCCAGCGGGAACTGGAAAAGAAGCTCGTTTTACTGCTTGAGGCGTTTCAGAGGAAGGAGAAGGAATTCGCGCATGTCGTGAAAGTCGGCAGGACCGAAATGCAGGATGCCGTCCTCACAACCATGGGCCGCACAATGTCCGCATACGCCGAGGCGTTCGGCCGCGACCGCTGGCGGGTCTACAAATGCGAGGAGAGGCTCCGCGTCGTAAATCTCGGCGGCACCGCAATAGGAACGGGGATTACGGCTCCGCGCCAGTATATTTTCCGCGTCGTGGAAAACCTCAAGAATCTCACGGGATTAGGACTGGCCCGCTCTGAAAACCTTGTCGATGCCACCCAGAACATCGACGCGTTTGCGGAGGTCAGCGGAATCATGAAGGCCTGCGCCGTCAACCTCATGAAAGTTTCCGGAGACCTGCGTTTCATGTCCTCGGGCCCTGACGCCGGAATAGGCGAACTGATTCTGCCGGCGCGCCAGCCTGGATCCACGGTAATGCCTGGAAAAATCAATCCTGTGATCCCTGAAGCAGTCATACAGGCGTCCCTGAAAGTCATGGGCAACGACGGGGTCGTGGCAAACGCATGCGGGATGGGGCACCTCGAACTGAACGCCTTCATGCCGCTGATCGCCGATTCCCTGCTTGAAAGCATCGGACTCCTTGCAAACTCGGCTTCAATACTGTGCACCCATTGTATCGAAGGACTGAAGGTGAACGAGTATGAATGCCGCAGGCATGTTGAAAACTCAACTGGTGCAATCACTGCTCTTGCAGGAAGAATCGGCTACGAGAAGGCCCAGGAAATAAGCTGCGAATTCCGCAAATCCAAAAAATCCGTCCGCCAGATTGTAGTTGAAAGGGGAATTCTTTCAGCCGAAGAATTTGATGAGATTGTGTCCGCCGAATACGTGATGAAAATCGGAAGTTGAATTTAAATCATTAAACCATTGAAAACAAGAACAGCCCTTGCGGGCTTGACTACCAACGAATTCAGAATTTATTTGTAGTCAATGCCGCAAGACATGTTCAAAAATTATGCAGAACACACCAAAAGGATTGCGGCTCCACATAGGGATTTTCGGACGCAGGAACGTCGGGAAGTCCTCCTTCCTCAACGCCCTCACCCGCCAACAGGTCTCCATAGTCTCCGATGTTGCCGGAACAACCACGGATCCGGTCGAAAAACCGATGGAGCTCCTGCCTATCGGGCCTGTGCTTTTCATCGACACCGCAGGCATTGACGACACAGGCGCGCTCGGAGAAATGCGCGTCAGCAAAACAAAAAAGATATTTGACCGCACCGATGTGGCCGTCATCGTAACCGCCGCGGATGAATGGGGGAAATTCGAAGACGAGATGCTTGCGAAGTTCGCAGAACTCAAGACTCCGGCAATAGTGGTTCTGAACAAGACCGATATCGCCAAACCGTCAGCGTCCCTGCTCAAAAATCTCGAATCTTCAAAAACCCCGTATGTCGAAACCGTAGCTAAAGATGGAAAGGGAATGGGCGAGTTCCGGGACATTCTCATAAAAAGCGTGCCCGATGAATTCATATCGGAAAAATCAATCATCGGGGATCTGCTTCCGCCCGGAAGCATGGCGGTGCTCGTTGTCCCCATAGATCTCGAAGCGCCGAAGGGGCGCCTGATCCTCCCGCAGGTGCAGACCATACGCGACATCCTCGACAACGACTCGTACTGCATGGTGGTGAAGGAACGCGAACTCCGCGACGCCCTTGAACGGCTCAAACGCCCTCCGAACATTGTCGTCACGGATTCACAGGGCTTCCTCAAAGTCGCCGCCGACACGCCGGACAATATTCCCCTGACCTCATTCTCGATTCTCTTTGCAAGATTCAAGGGCGACCTCGACACATTTGTCGAAGGTGCGATGGCGATCGAGAGCTTGAAGCCGGGCGACAAGGTCCTGATGGCGGAGGCATGCTCGCATCATCCGGTAGGTGAAGACATCGGCCGTGTGAAAATCCCGAGATGGCTGACGCAGTACGTCGGAGGGAAACTTGATTTTGAACACACGCAGGGCTGCGATTTTCCGGACGACATAAGGAAATACAAACTGATTGTCCACTGCGGCGGCTGCACTTTCAACAGGCGACTCCTCCTCTCAAGGATACTGCAGTGCCGCGAGGCCGGCGTCCCGATAACAAACTACGGGGTTGCAATCGCATATTCGCTAGGAATCTTCGAACGCGCCCTCAGCCCCTTCCCCGGGGCGCTGGAGATCTGCAAGAAGAACAGAAAATAAAAATTGCGCCTTCCTGTTTTTTAAAATAAAAGGTGAATGCATCCCTGTTATTCACGCTCCTCCATATTACATTTATCACACTAAGAACAAATGATAACCGCAATGACTTAACCAAACAGTTTTACGAATTGAAACATCATGCATAAGAACAAGTTTTATCTGCTAGGAAGAAAATATCTTTCACGGAAAGAATCCAACTCCATAAAAGAGTCCAGGAGTAATTATGGAGGAGCCGCGACAAAAAATGAAAAGCCTAAAATGATTTCCTTGTTTAGCGGTGCCATGGGGCTTGATCTTGGCATGGAGGCCGCCGGCTTCTCTTGTGCCGGCTCTCTTGAATTAGATAAAAGAGCTTGCGAAACCATCAGGATAAACCGTCCTGAAATACC
>JBAZRS010000439.1:0-5124 GCA_041662825.1 Victivallales bacterium
CAAGATGGTGGCGTTCCATAAAAGTCCCGGCAAAGCCGATTAATTGAATCGTATAGGAAATAAATTTTTCCAGCTTCTGGAAAAATTTTAAGTTCACATCAAATCGGAAAACGACTCAACTGTCCGGAGAATGTTGCATATGACAGGCTCGGAACATCTCGCCCGAAAAGCTTGGCCTGACTCATGATTGTTTTTCATTTAAATAAATTCCTTTTGAATTTATTTAAATGAAAAACTATAGAGAGCGACGACAAACCCTTCACAAATTTTCCAGCGTCACTTCGTATTTCAGCGCTTCCCCGCTTTCCCAGCGCAGGAATTCGTCAATCATGTAATCCGCCATCCGCACGACCTCGTTGTTCACGGAACCGGCGATATGCGACGAGATATGGACGTTGGGCAGTTTGTAGAATTCGGAGCCGGAAAGAGATGGCTCGGGATGCGTGACATCAAGCAGGGCGGTCAGATCTGGCCGTTCGCGCATAATTCTCACAAGGTCGTCTTCATTCACCTGAGCGCCGCGTCCGGTGTTTATGAAGGTCGCACCATACGGCATTCTTTTGAAAAGATCATAGTTAAGCACGCCCATGTTGTCTTGGCGGTCGGGCAGATGATTGCTCACGATGTAAGACTTTTCAAAAGCTTCCTCCAGAGAGACTGTTCTTCTTTCCTTCCGTGAAGGCACGACAATTGTATTTACGGAGAACGGCTTGAGCAGTTCCTGGAGCTTTTCGGAAATGGCACCTGCGCCTATGAGTGCGATTGTGATGTCAAACATGCCTTTGCCGGTGAATGCGATCTTCTGATTGTTTTTCGCCGGCGTCCTGCAGTCAGTCATGTTCCTGAAATATCCTTTGCTGGACAGGAGGATTTGACCGAGGCAGAATTCCGCCACCGGAATCGCATTTGCCAGCCATGCGCTGGAAACCTTTATTCCAGATTCCAGAAACGGTTTTGCAAAACCTTTTGCCGATCCGGCCGCATAAAAAACCGCCTTCAGGGAAGGCATAAGGCTAATCTGCTCTTTTGTCAGTGGAGGCATTCCCCACGTTGAGAAAATAACATGGAGATTCTTGAGCTGTCCAACATGCTCTGCGAAGTTCGCAGAACTTATGACCTGCGGATAAAGCTCCGTAATCTCCGCTATTTTCTTTCTTCTGCCCAGTGCGTAAACATATTCCATGATGTCGCCATCATAGAATTTCACCTGATTGTTGAATATCGCCGATTTTATCATCTTGGTTCCTTTATAATTTTTCATTCAAATGAAAAATTAAGATAATAGATAATCAATCAAGACTTTTATATTGCTTATGTAGACTTCACTGCAGGTCACCTCAGGCTTGTGTCCTGGTATGAACCCGATGATTTTTCCGCCCCAGGGCGTGATGCATTCATAGCACTGGACAAAGGTTCCCTCATCTGTTTTTGTCTCCATGACTGTCATTGCGGGGCAGACCTGTTCCAGATTGATGTATATTTCGTCCTCGGGAAGATCCATTTCTGCGAGTTTCGCACAAAGCGGGTGTCGTGATTTTGAAACCGTGACTTTGTAAGGCCTTTTCGGGTGTGTTGAAGCAGGAACGCCGTCCGGATCATTTCCCCTGACCCAGCGGTGCCCGACTATCGGCCGCCACCAGCCCCACTGCCAGAACGCGGCGCTTGAGCCGTGGATGAGAAGGATGTTTCCGCCTTTTTCACAATACGCCCTGACCGCCTTTTCCGCTTCACTGTCCGGCGGCTCGACATTGCATGTGGCGGCAATCATGTTGAGGACGAGAAGATCACATTTGTTTTTGAGATCATTTTTTACAAACACCGACCAGTCGTCCTCGGAAAACACCATATCCTTGTAACTGTTTTTCAATCCGTCATAAATTGTCTTACCCGGATGAGCATCGTAATGGTTGTCCGCTGCGAAAATTATCATATGAACCTTTTTGTTATTTACCACGAATATGTTATTAAATTTTTCTGCCCCAGAAAAATTTTGCTACTTCAGGAACAGTTCAATGACTGGGATTGCCGTTTCCGGTTTCGTCTGGGGAATACTCAGCACGAGGACGTTTTCCCCCATGCACTTGTGAGTGTTGATCCATGCGGCCGGCCCTAGTATTTCGGATCCGTCGTGGAGGAACTGCGAATATTCAACTTTTTCCAAATAGGCTTTTCCGGGAAGGACAACATGCTTATATGGATACGACAGCAAATGCACATAGAGCCTGTTTGTTTCAGGATTATATGTGAGACTGCATCCGGGAGGGCATGCAAATTCGGCGGGAGCGCGGGTGCATCCGTAAATTGCACGGCTGTGCTTCTGCATCCATTTTCCTATATTTTGAAGGCGGGCTGAAGCGCGGTAATCAAATTCCCCTCTCGCGGTCGGGCCGACATTCATCAGGAGGTTGCCGCCTTTGCTTACGCAGTCAATCAGCGTCCCGAGGATTTCCTGCGAGTTACGCCAGGTCATCTCATCCCTGTGATATCCCCAGGAACCCGAGAAAGTCTGGCATGCCTCCCAGACAATCGGATTGCCGTCCTTATCCTTCAGGCCTTCGCGCGGCTGAAACTGTTCCGGAGTTTCAAAATCACCTGAACCAGGAAGATCGAGTCTGTTGTCAATCATTATGTCCGGCTGTAGTTTCCTTACCAGTCTGAGGAGTTTTTCGGATTCCCAGTCGTCATGGCCTTTGCCGTCTTCACCCGGATATGAGAAATCAAACCAGAGTATGTCTATTTTTCCGAACTGCGTCAGAAGTTCGGCGACCTGTTTCCTCATGTATTCGGCATATTTGCGAACATCGCGTTTTTTCTCTTTCTCGCGGAAGTCCTTGTCGTCGCGCTGGGGATGGTGTTTGTCAACCGGGAACTCGGGGTGGTGCCAGTCCAGCAGGGAATAATACAGCCCGACCTTGATGCCTCTTTTGCGGAAAGCGTCAACCATCGGTTTAAGCAGATCTTTCCCGTGAGGCGTGTTTGTAGCCTTGTAGTCGGTATGTTTCGAGTCCCAGAGGCAGAATCCGTCATGGTGTTTTGCGGTTATCACGAAATATTTCATTCCCGCTTCCGCCGCCGATTCAGCCCAGGCGTCGGGACTGTAGAGGTCTGGATAAAAGCGGTCGAAGTATTTCTGATACTGTTCGGTTGTCATGCGTTCAATGTTTTTTATCCACTCGTTTCTTGCGGGCATCGCGTAAAGCCCCCAGTGTATGAACATCCCGAAACGGTCGTGGACAAACCAGTCCGTTTTTTTGGCTTTGTTTTTTTTATATTTATCAGAATTCATTTTATCCTCCCTGAAATTAGTTTTAAAAAGTAGCACAGACATTCCTGTCTGTGGGTTTTAATTTCATTTTCAATCACAGACAGGAATGTCTGTGCTACTTTCAAGACACGCTTCCTCCTTCGCTAAGATGCTTCCTACTTCGCTCGTCGAGCTACGGAGGACAGGACGGCGGACAAGAAAGCCGTGAACTCCAACTGAATTCCAGCTGTCTTCCGCCTTCTGTCGTCTGTCTTACCTCGTAATTCGATATTCGGCGTAACCGTTAAGCTTAGAACCTCTGTAATATTTGAGTTTGCTTTGAGTAGGGCAGCGCTCGATGAGCGCGGCTTCTTAGAGGCACTCTCATCGAGAGTTGCCCTACTCTTGAACTCAAACTACCCAGCTTAACGCTTGCTATTCGGTTCCGTTCTTTTTCTTGACAAGGCTGCATGCGACGAAATGGCCGTCGCCGACCTTTACGAGTTCCTGTTTTACTTCCTTGCATTCCATTGTGCATACGGAGCATCTCGACTGGAAGCTGCATCCGTCCGGAAGGTTGCTAACGTCGGGGACTTCGCCGGAAAGGGCAAGGTTCATAGGAACATCCGGATCTGGAGACGGCACCGCCGAAAGCAGCGCTTTGGTGTACGGGTGCTGCGGATCTTTGAAGAGGTCGTCAGCTTTTGCAAGTTCGACAATGCGTCCGGCGTACATGACGGCGATGTTGTCGCAGATGTGTTTGACAACCCCCAGGTTGTGGGCGATGAAAATGTAAGTGAGGCCAAGCTCCTCCTGCAGATCCTGGAGAAGGTTTATCACCTGCGCCTGCACGGAAACGTCAAGTGCGGAAACGGCCTCGTCGCAGACCACAAGGGACGGGTGCATGATGAGGGCGCGGGCGATTCCGATCCTCTGGCGCTGTCCGCCGCTGAATGCGTGGGGGTAGCGTGTCCTGTGCTCCGGTTTCAGTCCGACTTTCTTCAGCATTTCGACGACCCGGTCTTCCAGTTCCTGGCCTTTCGCCATGCTGTGTATCACCAGGGGTTCGCCTACGATCTGGCGGACAGTCATTCTCGGGTTGAGGCTTGCGTAAGGATCCTGGAAGATCATCTGCATCTTTGTGCGCAGAGGCTTGAGTTTCTTTTCGGGGATCTTGCACAGGTCGACGAGTTTGGTGAAGGTGTCGAAATGAACTTCGCCGCTTGTCGGGTCTATTGCGCGCAAAATGCTGCGTCCGGCGGTGGTCTTTCCGCAACCGCTTTCGCCGACAAGTCCGAGTGTTTCACCCGGCATCAGATCGAAGCTGATGTTGTCGACGGCCTTGATTGTCCCGATCTGCTTCTTGAAAAAGCCTTTGCTGTAGACAGGGAAATACTTGCAGAGGTTTTTCACCCGGAGAAGAGGAAAATGCTCATCTTGGAATTTACCTTCAAGCGCCTTGTCAAGGGCGATCTCGAACATCCCGTCCTTGTCTTCCCACTCTAGATTTTTAAATTTGTCTTTCATTCACAATCTTTCCCCTGTTTCCCGTCCTGTATCTGTAGTTTTTCATTAGCATGAAAAACTATTTATCAATAAATTTTAATATCTGGCTTTATTCGTAAACTATAGAATTCCCGAACTTTCGCACTTTAGAACTTCTTCCCAATCTCCCTCGCCCTCAGGCATGCCGCCGTGTGTCCCGACTCTATTTCCTCCAGAGGCGGGGGATTGCCGACATCGCATAATCCGGGCTTGTAATATTCGCATCTCGGATGGAACGGACAGCCCGGCGGAATCGCCGTAAGGGAAGGCACGCTGCCTTTTATCGAATGCAGCCTCTGCTTGTCCATGGACAGTCCGGGCAGGGACGAGAGAAG
>JBAZRS010000440.1:0-4710 GCA_041662825.1 Victivallales bacterium
TGGCGCGAGTTGAAATTCCTGTACGGGCGCGACCTGACCGGATTTCCCAACCAGAAGACGGCGGATACACTGCGCATCATCGCTCCCAACGGCCAGACGGGACGCAGCGGGGCCAACGTGCCGCGCGGCACGCTCTATTTTAGTCATTTCTGTCCGCGAATGGAAATGGATGTCCGGTTTGTCACGCCAAGCCCGGTCGCGCCATGGGTGGCGTGCAAGGCATCGGAGGCGAAAATCAGCCGGGTCGATCCTGAATTCATGCCGCGCGAGGACATCCCGGCACCTCTGACCCTGACCGATGAGCAGAAGGCCGTGTTCAAGATCATTGCCGAGCGCTTTTGGAAAGGACGCCCGCCGAAAACGAAGCCCGTGTCAACGAAGGAGCTGCAGGACATTGTCTCCAGCCTTACCACCGGCATGCCGAAATTGCCTCCGCTGGATGCCGACAAACAGCTTGCCCTGAGGGATGCTCTCAAGGAGGCGGGAGCCTGGGATGCCCTGATGGGACGTCTGAGCTTCGAGCCGGCATCAGGCTTTGTGTCGAGAGCCTTCCCCCCCTCGACAGAACCGGACTCCAGGCCATACCGGACAATAATTGACCAGTTGTATGCCCCCGCTACCGAGGCTGAAAGCATGTTCACGGGGTTCGGTTTGACGGGCATGTACTTGAAATTGATCCTGTCCGAGGAGGACGGCCGCGAGAAATGGCGCGACCTGATGGCGCTGAGCCGCAACCTCGACTGGTCCGCCGAGCACGGCAACATCCAGTCCGACGGCACGGTGACGTTCCATCTCATGATCAACGAAGGCTACGGGAAACCCATCCTTGAGCAGTTGGCCTCGGTCGTACCCTTGCTCCACGGGACACCTTTTGAGGCGAAAAAGGCAGAGGCTGTCTGCAAATGCGTGATCAAGGCGATGCACTTATTCTCATTTTCCGACCAGGAACCGCATTTCTTCGACGGCCGCCATCGCACAGGAATCAAACTCGGATGGCCTTTTGCACAGAACCAGATCCTTCAAATGGCGAAATGCGGAACGCCGGAGACCGGCGGCATTGACCGCGAATCCGCCTCTATTTACCTACTCTACGCGCAGTATTACAAAAAAAATGCAAACGAATTTCCGGATATCGCGAAATTCGAGGCCATGGGAATAAAACCCGCATCGCCGGAAGGGCACTTCACCCTGAACTACGCGGCTTCCGGCATCCACCGGCGTGACAACTGGATGGCCGTTGTGCGCGGCCAGAAGAAAGGTTTCAAATCCAACGAAATGTATGGATTCCAGGCCTGCAATGTGATGGGTCGCTTCCTGAATTACGCCCATCTCATCATCCATTCCAAGGGCGACCCGATCAACACCTTCGAAAGCGGTGTTTTCTCCTGGATGCCTCAATGGGTGGTGCAACGGGCCATAGACGGGAAAAATAATAAAATAGTAGATCAGATCTCTCATGGCTGGAACTGGGCGCTCTGGCCCGGCACGACCTCGCGCCTGATCCCGCACGACGCCCTGCGCAGCCGTTTCCTGGTCGAGGAAATGATCACGGACGAGCCGTTTGCCGGCGACACCGCGCTCGATGGCAACGGCATCTTCGGAATGAAACTCGACGAGCCCCTTCCCGGTAAGTTGGATCCCACCCGGATAGGTCCGGCAAAATACTGGCTGGGCGATAAACTTTATGGCCAGTACGTCAGGGACAGTCGCTACGACACCGGTTTTACTGCAAGGAAGTCTTACTTCATGTTTGACAACCGGATCGTCTGTCTTGGCAGTGGCATCAACAGCACAGATGACACTTATCCTGCGGTGACAACGCTGTTCCAGCACCCGTTATCCAGTCTCAAGGACAAGCAAATGGAACCGGCCAAGGGCGAACATTGGATGATGGATTCCTTTGACAACGGCTACTACATACCCGCCGGTAACAACACCCTCCAAACCGAGCGTAAATTCCAGAAGCTTCCCTTCCATCCCTATTGGCTTCCGTCCGATCCCAAGCTGCACGAATCAGTTGATGCAAATGAAGGCGAGACGGAACTGGCATATTTCAACCACGGTGTGAAGGCGGCGAACGCCGGTTACGAATATGCGATGCTGATTGACACCACGCCGGAGAAGATGGCGGGCTTCGCCAAGGAGATGGCGAAGCAGTCGTCAGTCGTTAGTCGTCAGTCGCCAGCAGATAAAAATCAAGACCAACGCCCATATGAGATTCTTCAGAAGGATTCTAATGCCCATATTCTCTGGGATCGCGATTCGAAAACAACAGGATATGTGATCTTCGATGCTTCCTGGTTTCCCTCCAACACTGATAACCGATTACTAATAACTGATAACTTGCTTAAGGTGGACAAACCATGCCTGGTGATGATCAAGGATCTGGGCGGCAACAAGCTCAAAATCAGTTTCTGCAACCCTGACCTTGGCCGACAATACGCCATCACCGGTCCCGCCAATGAGGACGAACAGGTGGCTACCGTGACCCTGAAAGGACGCTGGCAGTTACAAGGTTCCCCTGCCGAGGCGCAGGTGTCACTCAACGGCGAGTCCACCACCATAACTTTCCGCACCCGCGGTGCAAAACCGGCATTAGTGGAAATGGATAGGCTATAATGAAAAGAAAAAACATTCAGGTTCTCATCATCGGCGTTTTGACGAATTGTCTCGCCGTGCATCTGATGTATGCGGCGTTTGCAGAGTTGGCAACCTCATCCGATGTCACGTCGGTGAAAACCTTTGAAGCGGATGCCGTTGACATTTCCAAGGGGCGCCCATGGCTGCCGGCTCAGACTCCGTTAACAGAGGAACAGAAAAAGAAACTGGAGGCGTTCACCAAAGTGTTCCGAGTGCCTGACATTGTCCCGAACGGGAAAGGCATCAAGGCGGAAACACTGACTGCGTTTCAGAACAAAGTTCGTCAAGAGTATGGTATTCACTGGGATGGGGCGGTATTGCGAGGCAAACCAATTTTTTCTTATGCTCAACTTGGCGATGGGAAGCCCCCGAAAAAAGAGGGAGAACCAGTGGTAAGAACCGGTCCAGGAACGGAAAAAAGAAAAACCGGGGCTGGTGTGGAAATGTTCGACATAATCTCCACAATCAGCGACATCACCAAAGCCTACGGACAGGCAACGCAGGAACAGGCTGTTGAATTGAAACGGTTATATTTGGATTTGTGCCGCCACATTCTGAATCAAGGAATGGTAGAAGGGGTGCAGCATAATGATACTGACCGTGCTGACCGCATGTTTTATCTTAACTCCGGTCCCGGCTACGCATGGGCTGGTAAAAGTGCTGCGATTCTCTCAATGCGTTCTGCACTGGCCGAAACGGGGTTATTGCTTCCCATGACGCGTGCCGTCGCGTGGTGGCTGAACAGTGACTGGTTGGATAAGACGAACAGGGAATACAACACAGATTATTGGGTACAGGGACGATGGCAGGATCTAGACAGATCTATCGCGGCTATGCCGGATTCGCCGGAAAAGTGGCAGCGCCTTATGGCGATGATGCGCTACTTCTCCAGCAATATCGTGAACGGCGGCGGGTTTTCCCTCGCCGGTGAATTCCAACATCACGGCGGATTCCATCTGGCTTACTCCTATGCCATGGGGACGATGCTTCGCGATGCCGTGGCTCTGCACAAGGCGGGGTTGGAACTGTCTCCGGAAGCGCGTCAATATCTGCGTGCCTATGGGCGTACTACCGCCTGGTTGCTGATGGATGGGGTCTATGCCGCCAACTTAACCATGCGCTCCGGCGGACCGGAAGGGCGGAAAAACATTGCAGGTGAATTGCGGATGCTCGCGGATCTTGGCGAACTGGACGGTTCTGAGCCCATCGACCGCGAAATGGCGGCGTTGTATTCAGCCTGCGCTCCGGCTGATGCCAAAGACAAAATTCCCGGTGTCACAGCGACAAAACTTGAGGGCGCCATGACCTTGCCGATGCGTCCCGCGCTCATCTGGCGAACACCGGACACCCTGGTCTCTGTCGCAGGGATGCGCTCGGATTTTCCCGGATATGAAGTCTATACTTGGACGCAGTCAAATATTCAGTGCCGGTATCCGTTGAACGGCTCCGTCATGGTCATGAAACGCGACGGTAAAACACCTACGCCAGGGTACGAGCCGGAGAAAGGGTGGGATTGGAGTCTGTGGCCGGGTGTCACCAGTTTGATCGAAAATGATGTGGCGTTGACGCCGCGTGGCGGATATTTTGGAGGGAAAAACATATCTCCTTCAGGTGGAGTCTGTGTGTTGGGAGATGCAGTCCCGTCAGCCATTAATCTTCAAGAAGGGCGCGACGCGTCAGGCTTTTTCATCCTGGACATGAAGACGCCTCATGTGAATTTCCGCAAAAGCGTGTTTGCCGTCGGCGGGCATGTGCTTGTGCAGACCAGCGGCATCAATTCCACCTATAAGGAACCTTGCGTAACCACGCTCTACCATGATTATCTGGAAAGACCGACTCAACCTTCCGTATTGGACGGCGAAACAATGAGCGCAGTCCCGGTGGCCAAGGGAATCAGCATGAGTCAAAGCCATGCCTTGACGGACGCCGTCGGCATGAACTATCAGGTGCTACCCGTTCCCGGCATGGCACAGCAACCGGTGCTGCGGGTGGTGCGCCGACACCAGTCATGGCGTCTGCCCTACGACAAGTTTATCAAGCCGGATTATCCTAAACCGCTACATCCATTTT
>JBAZRS010000440.1:4720-5108 GCA_041662825.1 Victivallales bacterium
CCCCCAGCTCGATAAAAACATTACGACGGATGAATTCATGAATCAGTTTGTTCCGCAGGAAGGGGATTTCGCCATTGCTTACTTTGATCACGGAAGCCAGCCAAAAGATGCCGCAGACGCCTTCATCCTCACTCCCGATCCGGCAAAGGACGGCAAGACCGTCCTTCCTGTTATTTTGACGCAAAGCAAGGCGGGGCATGCGGCCTTTGACGAAAACAGCCGCACCTACGCCTACGCTTCATTTGAGCCGGATGTAAAATGTAGTGCGGGACCTCTTGCGGATATTGGACGGCCCGCAGCCGTCCTCATTCGCGTCATGCAGGACCAAACCATGAAATGCTCCGTCTCCTCATGGGATGTGAAAAACACCGTTGCATACACGCTGACC
>JBAZRS010000441.1:0-5104 GCA_041662825.1 Victivallales bacterium
CTTTCTCTTCCGAACACCGATATGGCGGTAATCATTGACATCGGCGAGGCGGCCGACATACATCCCCGCAACAAACAGGATGTCGGACTGCGCCTGGCGCTGCCTGCGCTCGCAAAGCTGCACGGATTTAAGAATCTTGTCTATTCCGGCCCGATCTATAAGTCAATGAAGGTGGAGAAGGGATATGTCCGCATTTCCTTCAATCATGTCGGAGGAGGGCTTGTCGTACACGGCAAGAAACTTGAAGGATTCTCCATCGCCGGCAAGGACCCGTCTTCGCCCAAAGGCTCCTCCGTGGCAAGCAAGAAGTTTGTCTGGGCGGATGCAAAGATCGAAGGGAACACCGTAGTGGTGTCCAGCCCTCATGTTTCGAAACCTGTAGCGGTACGCTACGCCTGGGCTGAAAATCCGGTATGCAATCTTTTCAATTCGTCCGACCTTCCTGCATCGCCGTTCCGTACCGATGAGTGGCCCGGAATCACGAAGTAAGGGATCTGATAATTTATCTTGGTATTTAAAAATGGCACAGGCAGAACGCCTGTGCCATTTTTTTATCCGGATGTAGAGTTCGCTGTACGCCCGAGGCGTATAAATATGCCTGAGGCGTATGAATCCCGGCGAAGATTACAATTCCCCCGTTCGAGACTTGTAATTCATGCTGTGCGGACAACGATACGCCAAATCTTCTTGTCCGAGATTTATACGTTTGTGGAGTACTTGTGTGTCGTGGCGTGCGGGCAACGCAACACTCCGGAAAATCAGTCACAGGCAAGAATGTTTACCCGCCTCAGGAGCCTGTCGGACTTAGGATTTCATGCTGGTAGTAGCTCGTGTTCGAGCGTTCTTTTTGGAACCTGAAAACCAAGAATAACGCGCAAACATGCGCTACTACAAGCAAAATCGCCCGCAGTCACGCCCATTTCTAAGTCCGACAGGCTCCTCAGGCGGCGCCAAAGGCGACCAGGGTCTGTGCTACTTTTACTTCACAAACCCCGCCGCAACAACATTGATCTTCCTGCCGTTTGAAAGCGTAATCATAATCTGTTTTGCCGTGACATCGGAGTATTTAAGACATGCTGCCAAGACAACAATTCTTTGTTTCATACTCATTTCCTTACTATTGCTTCACAATGTCTATCAATTCACTCTTTCCGGAATCCTTCGCGATATCCGCTGCGGTCTTGCCTGTAATCGTCTTGGCATTCAAGTCGGCGCCTTTTCCGATCAGTATCTTGCAGATTTCAACCCTTCCGGACAATAACGCATAATGGAGCGGGGAGAATCCGTCATTGTCCTTAACATTGACATCAGCTCCTTTTTCAAGCAACGCCTTAATCATTTCAGCATTCCCATTCCTGACTGCGTAATGCAGAGGCGTTATTCCGTCAATATCCCTTGAGTTCAGGTCAAATTTCTTTGAAATGCACTTTTCAACTTTATTCAAATCCCCGCTGTTTGCGGCGGAATGCAACAGATTGTACCCGTTCAAATTCTCAAAAATCAGTACGGCGGCATTCCTTTTCCCCTCATTGACCGCAATATTGAACGCAACCGGACTGACTTCAGCCTTGTTAAGCAACAGGAATTCCAGCATTGGAAGATTTCCGTCGTCTGCCGCAAACATCAGCGGAGTTTTTCCGGACTTGTCGTCTGCATTTATGTTAGCCCCTTTATCCAGGAGAAGCTCTGCAGTTTCAATGCGACCTTTTTCAACAGCACAGCAAAAGGGCGTCATGCCGTTGCTGTCTTTTACATTTACATCGATACCCTTGGAAAGATAATCCAAGACTTCTGTGTTATTTCCATTTGCGGCAGAACGGTGGATTGACCGGCATCCCGAAGGCAGAAGCAGTAAAATGCAAAGGCAAGAGGCGCAGAATACCGACCTTTGGAAACATCTCATTTGACCACCCATTCCGGTTCCATTATCGGACCGTATCCCCAATCCCTTTCGGCGCTTTCTCTCTCAAGAGTTCCCGGCAACGGAGCGTAAAAAGTAGCAACCTCGACAACTCCGACCACTTCACGCAGCACAAAGAAGCAGACTCCCTTGAGAGTGCCATAAGTGGCCGCAGATAAAGGCCCTTCCTTCTCCTCGATATCCGCAATATTGATAGGTATCTCTCCTATCCCTATTGCAGCGTTAACGATTCCGCGGGCGAGTTTCTTGACTGGATTCTGGCCATCCGCCCGACTGTCGCAGCAAATAAAAAATACGGACGCTGTCAATATAACGGCAAATATTTTCCTCATGGCAGTTTCACTCCTTCGGACAAGTTATTGTTGTTTTTACCGGCAACCAGTTCCTTGAAATCAGGCATTGTTAAAAGATTCCTGGACATATCCTTCCCCGCTTCAACAAAGGGAGTGGCAATGACTTTAGAAGAATTACCGGATTTGGTTTTTTTGGCAATGCCAGACAAGTACCTGCCCCAAACGTCAACCGAACCTATTTTTTCCGAATTCTTGGCATCTACCACATCAATACGGCATTTGAGGTCAAGGACATAATTTTGCGTATCTCCGGCCTCTTTCTTCTCAAGAAACTGGACCATAATCAATCGGTCGGCCTTAATTCTGTCATTATATCCGAACTTATAATCATTGATGACGATATTGTCTTCAATGTCGGAAAAAACGCAGGCCATAGTGTATTCATCTTGTCTGGAAATTACATTGCAGTATTGCACGTTGGCATCAATCATTTTCTTTATATATTCCCCGGTAAGGCTTTTTGCAGGAGCATACGGTTCAATTATTTTATATCCGCAGGAACGCATCATCAGCTCAAGCTCCTTGACGATTTGCCGCATCTCATTGCGTTCATTTTCCCTCTTTTCGAGCAATGCTATCTTTTTAGTGGTTTCCTCCAATTCAACACTGTCGTTCTTTGTAAGTGTTTTTAGTCTTTTCCGCAACAGGGTCAATGACTCCGAATCCATGGAATTTTGCGTGGCGACATATGTAGCCGCACACACCGGGCTCTCTTTTTCAGTAATCTTGATTTGCACTTCCGGATATGCGGGGAAATCCGGCAGTTTGAAAACCGCCTCCTCTTTCTTCTGAGTGGCGCACGAAGAAAACAGCAGGGTCAAGAAAATGCAGATCAGCAAGTTTTTGATAAAACTCATGGACACCTTTCCTATGGGTAAGAGATAATGACGTTCATCTTAGAAGGGGAATCGATCGACAATTCCGTCTTCCGGGTTTCACCTATCTTGAAATACGATTCGTATGAGTCAATCCCTACCTTATGCTTTCCCACCTCCAAGTTTAGTGGGACCACCTGTATATTTCCCGACAGAGTCTGCCATGAGCGTATGTCGCATCTGGCGATGGTAAGATACGCAACTCCCTTTATAATCACACCGGTGATAATCATTCCTCCTCCGACGGAAGTGCAGATAATCATCACGTTTCCGTCTCTGGACAGGGCGCCGGCAATTATTATGGCAGTACCGCCTATTATGAGGATGTCACTTACCTCATTGGAGGTTTTCTTAAATGACGCCTTCCTCTCCAGGATGTTGTCCATCAGCCTTCCGCCTCTTGTCAACGCCTGGAAATTGACATCGCATATGCCGTTCAGCGGGTCGAGATGCTCGGTACCGTCAACGGTTACCTCGAATCTGAAACTGTCGTTTCTGACCGGCTCGTCTATGTTGAGCTTCTCCCCGTATCGTCCTGAACGGGATTTGCTCACACTGTTACCGGACAAGAGGATAGTCAGGGTGTTGTAGTCCCCGTTAATCAGCTGCTCAAACATCATTCCGGACGAAGCCGATTTCAATTTCTCCATTTTCAGGTCCAGTCTTTTTATCAGGAAATCAGACACTATTTGTTCCCGCATGTCTTTGTTGCTGGCCATTGACACGCTTAAAAACTGTTTTGCCGTAAGCAACTGTCTTATGGCAGGTTCGGTACACTGGTAGGCCTGCCTGGCCTTATCCACATATTTGAGATACATATCCTCCTGATTTCGCATCCTGTAGCATTTTGCCGCCAGTGCGTAGAGCAGGAAGATGTCCGATTTAAACTCCTCGTTCAACACCTCGGAATCGCACAGTATGCCGTTGTTGAAGCAGGCCAGTGCATTGTCAACGTCATTGTCCCTTAAAAACAAAATCCCCAGCAAAAGGCTGTTCATCGCCCTCTCGTACGGGTCCCCCCTGTAGAATTTCTGGGTTTCCGAACCGAAAAGGCTCAACGCCTGAGCTTCGGACTTCGGGTCGAAAAAGTCCATTAGGTCATGAGAGTCCCATAATATCTTCTTGGCCCTTTCATATTCCCCCATGGCAAGATAGCAGGAACCGAGTTCATTCAGATAAAGCGGCTTGCTGACGGTAGGCTGCTGAGAAAGATTTTCAAAAACTGAAGCCGCCTCCTGGTATTTCCTCTCGCTGAAAAGACTCCTCCCCTTCATCGCTTCAGCCTCGAGGTTGTCCAGTTCCTTTTCTGAAAGATGAACTATGCCGACCTTGGGTGAAGCGCATCCCGATAGAATGAACGCTAAAACCGCATAAAGAATGTACTTCATTTGGAACTGCCTTATAAATAATGTTTACTGCTTGTCGTAAATCTTGTCCCACGTGCGCTTGCCCCTGGACTCCCGCTTCCGGTCCTTAAGCCATATGTCAGGCTGTTCGAGGAAGTCCCCAGCAGACAGGAGAGGGGCGCCTCCGACAGGTTCAACCTTGGAAAACTGCTGCCCCTCCTCGACCACCTTGTATTTGCCGGACTTGACACCTGATTTCATTATAAGAAGCTCTTCCGGCATCATCACATTCTGCTTTCCCTGTCCGGGATCTATTTTGTAACCCTGAAATTCATCCCCGTTCCTTACCCCGTCCAACCTTCCCCTGTTTATGATGTTCCTGGCGCCGGCAGTCTCGATCACCCGGCATCTCCAGGCGAAAAGAGCTACATCATCCTCTATTTTCTTGAGGGCCTTTGGAATTGATTCCTCAAATTTACCGGCAACCGCATCGGCAGTTGACAGGACGTTCCCCGTGCATGGTTCAACAAGCCTCAAAAAAACTTTCCTTCCTTCGTTGCCAGTGCCAAACACTGCAATCAGCAGATAATCCGGCAATGCCAGATCAGT
>JBAZRS010000442.1:0-4812 GCA_041662825.1 Victivallales bacterium
TTTTCGCCGGAGGCGTTCAACAGGGGAAAGCCCGCCTTTGCAGGGAGGCTTCGGCGTGGCATTTTTCGCCGGAGGCGAAAAATGGTGGGCACAATTGGACTCGAACCAACGACCTCCACGATGTCAACGTGGCGCTCTAACCAACTGAGCTATATGCCCTTTTTTCGAATCAGATGCAGAATCTATATCATGTTTTGAAAAATGCAATCGCCATATTCTCTATATCATGCATAAAGGCTGTTCGGAAGGAAAAGGGTGAATGTGCAACCCGGTTCGCCAATGTTGTTGACGGCGCTGACTGTTCCCCCGTGTATGAGCATTATATGCTTCACGATGACAAGGCTCAGTCCGTGCCCGCGTCCGTGATGTTCAATATCCCCGACGTAAAACCCGCTGAAAAGCATGTCCGCATGCTCTCTCCCCTTTTCAAGCCCTTTGCCGTTGTCCTTGACATCGCAGGCAATCCCGTCTTCAAGCTTTCTGACAGATATTTCCACAGGGGCCAGGTAAGGCGAGTATTTGACGGCGTTTTCCAGCACGTATGTCAAAGCCGCCACAATAAGTTCCTCGTCGGCATTGAACGGCTGCGCGGCAGCGTCCAAATCCTTCAGCAGAATAATATTTTTCTCCCTTATCTTATCCTGGACGGAGACCGACGCCTTTCCGATTATTGTCTCAAAGTCTGTCCTCCTCTCGACAAACGTCCTTGTTCCGTTCCTGAGGTTGCAGAGGAGAATTGTCTTGTTCACAAGCTCAAGGAGCGTTTTCCCTGAATTGATTATGTGCTTTACGCATTCCTTTTCATGTTCATCGGACTTTTCGCTTGCCCCGAGTATTTTGGCGAAACCGAGTATCGAGTTCAGCGGAGTCCTCGTTTCATGGGAGAAGAGATTTATCAGGTCGTCCTTCATCCTGTCGATCTCCTGGACGGATTTCAACCTGATGAAAACCCTGACTTTCGCCAGGAGTTCCTCCGGGTCGAAAGGTTTTGTGATGAAATCGTCCGCTCCGGCCTGATAGCCTTTGAGCCTGTCGTTGAGCATGGATTTGGCGGACAGGAGGATGATTTTCGTGAAGGACAGTCCCGGCTTCTGGCGGAACCTGGAGCAGACTTCATATCCGTCTATGTTCGGCATCATTATGTCGAGAAGAATGACATCGGGTTTGAAATCACCGGCCGCCTCAAGAGCCGAAACACCGTCGTAAACCGACTTTATTTCAAATTCCCTCCCGAGAATTTCCTCCAGGATGAGAACATTTGTACGGTCGTCGTCTACAATAAGGATCCGCTTTTTCCAAGCGCTACTGCTTGTTTTCATTTTCGGCACGCCCCCCCCTCAAGTGGTACTGAAAAGATAAATGATGCCCCTACATCATCGTTGTTACAAGCATAAATTGTGCCATTATGTAGCTTAATTATTTCCATGCAAATAGACAGTCCGAGCCCGGTTCCGCCCTTGGACTTGGTCAGCTCGGCCTGGAAAAACCTGTCAAATATGCTGTCCAATTCGTTTTCCGGGATGCCGAGACCTTCATCTGACACCTTGACGAGAACGCTGCCCTTGTCCTGTTCGAAAGAAACTCTTATTGCGCCTCCCGCTTCAGAAAACTTAAGGGCGTTGCCGAGGAGGTTTCTTATGACAATCAGTATCTTCTCCCTGTCTATATACGCACTTGTGTCGAAATCCGGCTTCGGGCAGTCGAAGCGCATCTTCTTCTCCTCGAAATTCGGCCTGAGTTCGGTGTATACCTGGAGCACCAGCATGAAGAGGCTTGTTTTGGCAAAGCTGAATTCCATGTGCCCCGATTCCAGTTTTGCATAGCTCAGGAGATTGTTTATCATGTTGAGGAGACGTTCGGCGCTCTCGTTGATATGGGTGAAGAATTCAAGCATCTTGGCCGAGTCCCTTATCCTGTCCTTGTCCATCCCGAGCCTGGCAAAACTCAGTATGCCATGCAGGGGGGTGCGCAGTTCATGGCTTATGTTTGTGAAGAAATTTGTTTTCGCCCTGTTTGCGTCTTTCGCATCCTGGAGGGCCTTCGTCCTTTCGGCAACTGTCCGCTGAAGCTCCCCGTAATACCGCTGGAGACTGGACACCATCCGGTCAAACGAATTGGACACGGTCCCGAGCTCATTTGTCTCCCTGGAATTTATCCTGACGGAAAAATCGCCATCTTCAAGCCTGGCGGTCGCCATGATAAGACGCCTGAGCGGCCTGGCAATCTGGTAGTTCATGAGGATAAAGAGCACTATGAATCCCCCGAGAAACACAAGCATTCCAGTCGCTTCAAATATGAACCTTGAGCGATTCATGTTGACATATGGCACGGAGCCGTTGTCAATAATATCGATCACAACCCAGTCGGCCGCCTTAAGGATGTCGGCCACGACAAGGTAGTCCCTGCCTGAATGCGAAACAGTGAGCATCCACCCCATATATGTCTCTTCAGGCAAAAGAGAGGCAAGTCTCCTGGCGAGGGGGAGTTCATATTGAGGAAGTTTACTGTCAAAGCTTTCAAGATATGAAAGCGGAAGACTGCAGTAGATGAATCTTCCGCTTTTCCTGCATATGATCATCCGCCCGCACGAATTCTCAGATGCATTCCCGTCCATATTTACAATGATTCTGCTCTTCAGCTTTGTCACATCGACAATATTGTAGAAAAAACATTTTCTCCCGTCGGACATGCTGAATGGGAACGCCACCGCTCCAACCCATGCTTCCTTTTTGCCGTCAAAATAAAACTCCCCGAAGACAGGTTTCCCCTCATTCCTAAAAGAGGTGAAGCTGAGATTAAGGAACGCATCCTCGCGGAATTCAGCTCCTCTTCCCAGCGCATCTGAGGACACGAAAATCCCGTCATCAGAGCAAAACCCTGTTTCGAGCAAATATTTCGACCAGTCCCCCATGTTGTCGGCAGACAGCTTCCTTGCGGTTTCCTCCGGAAATCCCCCGCGCCGCAGGGACAAAAGGAAATCCCTTGAAAGATGCCTCAGGTTCTCTTCGCAGAAAGACAGGCTTTCGGATGAATCGCATATCATGTTTCTCTGCTGCAATGCAATCCTGCTGCGAATCTCGTCATTGGTGCGTTTTTCAAAATAGCTCTGGATTATGCCGGAGGAAATCATGACAGTAAGCCCGAAGACAAAACCCAGTGAAAGAAGAAGCCTCCATATCAGCGAATACCGCAGACAGAGGATCAGAAGATAGAGGGAAGCAAGCAGGCCGGTCAGGAGCAGGCCCAGATGCCACCCCCACCATATTACCCCCCACGCCTGGGAATATCTCACAGTAAGTGCAGCCTGGGCATATAGCAGGATCACAACGGCGAAGACGAGATCCTCCTTCCTCTTTTTCCCGATATAGCTGTGAAGCCATGGAATTGCCGCAATAAAGAAAAACGCGCCGGGAACCCAGAAGAAAATATCCCCGAAGACCGTTACGGCTCCGGAACTTGAAATTATTTGCGGAAGGAACTGCCTCAGCCCGTAGGGGATCCACCCGCAGAATATTGTCAGAATCACCGAAGGGATGATTATCCACGCAAATGACCGCGGGAAATCTTTCCCCTCCTCTTTTCCTGCGAGCGTGCCGAGAAGGAAATAGAAGCTTCCCAGGATGAGCGACACGCCTTTCACCCAGGCGGCCGTCTCTGATCCGGGACTGCTCAGAGCGTATTCGAAACCGAGCAATCCCATGGCAAGGAAGCCCGACCCCATGAAAAGCAGTATTTTCCTGCCATTCAGGCGGTAGGTTTCAACAAGAAGAAGGAACAGGAAAGTGTTGATGAACGCGGTACTCCACTCAATCATGGAAATGTCAACAGGATTATGCCATGAAAGCTCCTGCCACATGCTGAGGGAAAAATGGGAGAAGAGAAGCGGGACGAAAAGGATTATTCCCAGAAGGACTCCGAGGAGAATCCCCTCTTTTGCATCTATCCGAGGCCTGCCTTCATTGTTCTCGGACATGTTCAAGTTTTCCTTATGGCTAAGCTGATTGCAATAAGAACAGGCTAAAACCCTGTTTCTTTTAAAACCTTGCCTTGCGGCATTAACTACATGCTAATTAAAAAATAATGGAAATCTGTTGGTAGTTAAGCCCGCAAGGGCTGTTCTTCTTCTCCTACAAGGAATTTCCAATATCCAGTCCTTCATCATTGGATTTTCCGTGTTGGATATTATTGTCTTAATGAAAATTTATCTCTTGCTCCCGGCGCCTTCTTCCTTTGCAATCTGTGCAGCCCTCTGCTCGCCGACAGCGGCGGCGGATGCACCGGTTTTCTTTGCAACATCGGCATACGCCTTTGCGCGCTCAGAATTTTCCTCGTTCACGACAGCGGCGGCGGACTTGTCCCCTGTCTTGAATTCCAGGAGCCCCTTGCTGTTTTCTCCGACTATTCCCTTGTTTTTCAGCGCCTTTATTATTGCAAGCCTCTCTTTGCTGTCCATCCCATATCCGTCAACCGCAATGAAAACCAGACCAGCAAACATTAAAAGAGCCATCAGCTTTCCGACAAATGCGTTCATATCCGTTCCTCCTTGTTCAATTATTTGTTGACATTCAGTGATTCAAGATACTTGTTCAGCGCGTCCTCGGCCTCCTTGTCGCTGATTTCCTTCGAGACTTCGTCCGTCTTCTTGAATTTCTCCTTGAGCTCCTCCTGAATCTTCACATTCACATCTATCGTGATGTGCATGGGCTTCACCTCGATTTCATGCTTTGTCTGAAACATGCAACCGTTAAAAACAAAAGCCCCGAGAAGCAGGGCAGCCACAACTGATTTGTCCATACAAACTCCTGATTTAAA
>JBAZRS010000442.1:4822-5104 GCA_041662825.1 Victivallales bacterium
TTTGAGCATCGAACATTGAACATCGAACTTCCAACTTTGAATGTATTCAATTTTAATTCGATGTTCGATGTTCAGTGTTGAATGTTGGATGTTCAACTATTTAATCGCCTTTCATCATTTCGTTAAGCCCCTTACCATAATACAGCATCCTGTTAATTGGAAGCGAGAAATTAATCGTAAACATAATCTCCTTGAAAACGGCAGTGGAGCCGCTGCTCTCCTCGGTCTTGTAAAGCCCCACGTCGGTATTGAATCCGAAATTTAGCGCCCTGGCCGGTCTTC
>JBAZRS010000443.1:0-5082 GCA_041662825.1 Victivallales bacterium
GATGGCGGCGCCCGGATTCACACTGGATGTGACAGAGGCGGTGTCAGACGGTTCACTGTCAATCCGGCTCGAGATCGACGGCACTTCCAAGAACTCCTTCCGCAAGGAGCAGGATGGCCAGCTCAAACCGCACGGTGTTACCGGACTGTTCTATCTGCAGTCCACTAAACCGGCGCTGAAGACTGAACCTCTCGCCGGACCATGGTTTGCGGCGTCCGCATTCAACCGCATGCAGCCTGTGAAACCCGGCGCGAAGGTCAAGTGCGTCTATCTCGAAACCCGCTTCACCCTCCCGAAAGACTGGCCCGCGAAACGGCTTTTCCTGGAATCATCACAGCATCTCGGACTCCTTACTGTCAACGGGAAAATCCTGCTGACACCGTCATGGATGAACCGCCTGGACGTCAGCGGCCTTGTCCTCAAAGACGGCGCTGAGAATATTGTCCGCTGGGTGCCGGGCTCACGCGATGTGGTGTCATGGAACCGCAATTATGACGGAGTCGTGCCGGTCCTGAATTTGCAGTGGACGGAGTGAAAAAAGGTGATATCGAAAAACTCCATCCCGTTTCCGGAATCATGTGACGATTATGCGCGGGAACGCCTGCTGTCCGTATTTGAGCCGCTAGTGGTCGGCGTTCCTCCTGAGGATGCCAGCCGCGGCCTGGTCAGGCTGCCGGACGGACAGTTGCGCCATTACGGTCAGCGACTCGAAAACGGAAGCTGGCGTAATGTCTATATGGCAAGTGACGACTGCGGATTATCCTGGCGTGAAAGACCTGTCCCGGAGGATGCTGCATCCGCCAGTGCGCGCAGCCCGTGGTCCGGAGACTGGCTGCACCTGTGCGGTGCGCATAAGTGCTATCTGGGACGGCCGCTGGCGTCGCGGATGCCGGAGCGCGGAACATACGTCTTCCGTTCCAGCCGCGGAATTGACGGTCCGCACTCTTCCGCCCGCATCAGCGATGAAGTTTATGAAATCCTCAGGCCGCCCATGCCCCTGCGCTCTAGAGAGCGCTGGGTTCAGCCCACCCAATACGCTTCCGGAGGAGTTACTATTCCTGTAGTCCTGCTCTCCGATGACGACGGCAGGACATGGCGAAGGTCGGAAATCCCCTCGGTACCACGCCACACGATTGAGTGGCCGCATAAAGGGATTCGCTGGCAGAACGACACACGCGAACCGAGCGTTGTCGAACTTTCAGACGGACGGCTCTGGGTGCTTCTGCGGACTTCGCTGGACTTCTTCTATGAATCCTTTTCCGAGGACGGCGGAACAACTTGGTCTCCCGCGCGTCCTTCGCGGTTCCACAATACGATTACCATGCCCGGAATGCTGCGCATGGAAGACGGGCGTCTCATCGTCTTCTGGTGCAACACAGTCCCGCTGCCGGAACTCGACCACAGCGATTATTTCGGGCTTGCGGAAACCATATATCATACCGGCAGGGCTGAAGACGTTTTCACAAACCGGGACGCCTTCCATGCGGCGCTTTCCTCTGACGATGGCGTCACCTGGCGCGGATTCCGCGAAATGCTCCTCAATGAACGTCGAAATGACGGTGATTTCAGGACGGTTGGAGGAAACGTGCAAAGCCCCGACCGGAGCGTCCACCATAACCAGGCCGTTGAACTGCCCGGAGGGAAAGTCCTGGTCGCTGTCGGTCAGAACCCACTTATGCGGAAACTCCTGATTTTCGATCCTGCCTGGCTCGAGGAAAAGACGCGGAAAGACGATTTTACATGCGGGCTGGCCGGCTGGTCGACGCATCAATATGTCAAAAGTCACCTCGGAATGGCGGGCTGGGGCCACTGCGCCTACAACCGCCGTCATGGAGCCCAGCTCATGCCTGATCCTGAATCAAAGCCCGGTCCGGATGGTGCTGGCTGGCTGAAAGAGGCGCTGCTAATTGCCAGGCATCCCGATCCGCGTCTGCTCCATGAGCCGGAAGGTGCCGTATGGAACTTTCCTGCCGGAAAGGCGGGACGAGTCTCCATGCGCATCCGTCTGCCGTCAGGATCACAGGGAGCCAGGATCTGCCTCTGCGACCGCTGGTTCAATCCCGTAGATCCGGTAGTCGGCTCGTTTGCGCAATACGCAATTGAAATCGACGGCGGCGGCAACCTCAATAAAATTTCGCATCTGCAGCATGACCGGTGGGTGAATCTTGAAGTGCGCTGGAGTGACTGTTCAGGCGGGTCAGCGGAGTTCAGGATTGACGGTTCTGCGGATTGGTTCAAGCTGCCTCTTATCAAAAAAAGCATGAACGGCATCAGCTATCTGCATATTCAAAGTATCGCGGAGGGCTCTGATCCGTTCGGAATCTTAATCGGGGATGCGGAGGCTTCCGTAGATGCCTGACGAGTCATGAGATTTTCAGAAAACCATAACATAATGGAACAGCATAATGAGCAATCTGAACGAAATAGCACAGAACCGCGAACGTCTCCTGATGGATCAGGGCTGGCGTTTCCATCTCGGAGATATTCCGTTTCCTGAAACGAAAGTCCATAGTACAGCCTATGGCTCGGGCTGGTCCAAGACCGGCGCTTTTAAAGGGGCGGCCGATCCCGAGTTCAATGATTCCTCTTGGCGCAGCCTGGACCTGCCGCACGACTGGCTTGTGGAAGGTGTCCTGTCCCCTGACGGCGGATGCCCCCGCGGTTACTATTCCGGCGGCGTCGCCTGGTGCCGCAAGACCTTCTTTCTTCCGGCCTCGGACAAAGGGCGGAAACTCTTTCTGGAGTTCGAGGGCATATTCCGCGATGCCACCGTCTATCTGAACGGGCACCGCATCGGGCATGAACCGAGCGGATACACCGGGCACATGTACGACGTGTCAGATCAGGTCTTCATCAATGATGACAATGTGCTGGCTGTCCGTGTCGATTCAACATATAACGAAGGCTGGTGGTATGAGGGTGGCGGAATATACCGCCACGTCTGGCTCACTAAAACTGCTCCGGTATTTTTTCCGCCCTGTGGAATTTTTATCTCGGCGGATCTTGACTCCGGCAATCACTCGGCTTCGGTCAGGATTCAGTCCACCATAAGCAACGACCTCGAGGAATCTGTCGACGGCGAACTTCTGAGTTTAGTAAGCGGACCCTACGGCAGGCTCCTGTCTGAGACGCGCTCTTCATTCTCCATTGGGTCGGGCGCTGAAATTGAGATCTCCCAGACTCTTGAACTTAAGAATCCTGCATTATGGTCGCCGGACAAACCGATCCTCCACAGTTCCCGCTCAGTGATTTTAATAAATGGGAAAACGCTTGATGAGGAGACCGTGACATTCGGAGTCCGCTCGATCCGCTTTGATCCCGACAAAGGTTTTTTCCTCAACGGCGAAAGCCTGAAAATATTCGGTGCGTCAAACCATGAGGATCACGCAGGCGTCGGAATGGCGCTTCCGGACCGCCTCTTCGAGTTCCGCATATCCAGATTGAAGGAGATGGGGGTGAACGCCTGGCGCTGCGCCCACAACCCGCCCGCACCCGCATTCCTGGACGCCTGCGACCGACTCGGAATGATGGTCATGGACGAGACGCGCTGCATGAACAGCACGCTGGACGGCAGACGCCAGCTTGAGACCATGGTACGGCGCGACCGGAACCATCCGTCGGTAATCATGTGGTCTATCGGCAACGAGGAGACCGTTTATCAGGGAAACAGCAACGGCAGGGAAATCGCGCGGCACATGAAGCGCTGGATAAGACGCCTCGATCCGACGAGGCCGGTGACACTGGCAATGAGCGGATGCTGGGGGGAGCCGGTTTCACCTATCCTCGACGTGCAGGGATGCAATTACAACCACGGAAGCTATGACGATTACCATAAGAAGTATCCGGCCCATCCGATGCTGAGCAGCGAGAATTTCACATCCGGATATTCCACCCGCGGCGAATATGAGAACAACGAACATCTCGGCATCTGCAGTTCCTACGACAAATTCCCAATCCGTCCGGACTGCACCGCCGAACACCTCTGGAAACTGGTGGCGGAACGCGATTTTGTCGCAGGCACTTTTCCCTGGACCGGCTTCGATTACCGCGGCGAGGCGGGTCCGACCGGGTGGCCGTGTGTAAGCTCGAACTTCGGAATACTCGACACCTGCGGATTCCCGAAAGATATTTTTTTCTACTACAAGTCGTGCTGGTCAAAGCAAACGGTACTGCACGTGTTCCCGCACTGGAACTGGCAGGGCCGCGAAGGGCAGATCATCCCGGTATGGTGCTATTCCAATTGCGATGAGATAGAGCTTTTCCTGAATGGAATCAGCCAGGGACGGAAAAAAATGGCAGCCAACGGGCACTTGGAATGGGATGTTCCGTATGCGCCGGGCGTCCTGCGCGCCGTTGGATATGCGGATGGGAAAATGACTGCCGAGAAGATAATTGAGACGACAGGAGCACCGTCGTCCCTGGCGTTGATTCCTGAAAATAATACTATAAGCGCCAACGGCGAAGACCTTGCGATTGTCACTGTTGTAGTAATCGACGCCGCCGGAAGGACAGTCCCTCTCGCTGACAATGAAATACAGTTCTCAATTGAAGGTAGCGCATCCTTCCTGGGTGTCGGCAACGGCAATCCGGCAAGCCATGAATCCGACAAGGTTCCGCGCCGCCGCGCCTTTCACGGCCTCTGTCAAATCCTGTTGCTGGCGTCAAATAATCCTGGAGCAATCACATTGAAGGCCGATTCACCAGGTCTTCGTCCGGCGACCCTGCAGATAAAGGCCGCAGAGACTGAACAGCGTCCTTTCATCCAGGCAGTTGACCCTGAGGCGCGCATTGATTTCTCAAGGACCGGCAGCGCCCTCGCATGGTTCGGCAAAGGCGAGCCAGCGGCCGACTGGCAGAAGAATGATTTTGCGGAGTCTGACTGGAAAGTAATTTCCATGAAAGGCAGGCTGGCACTGCCAAGTCCGGTCTGGATCCGTGTCCGCTTTAATCTCCATGCCGGTTTTGCTACAGACGGGCTGGAACTGGATCTAGGAACAGTGCATGATTATGACGACACATGGCTGAACGGTGTCCGCATCGGCTCTTTCAATCCCGGCAACAGCAGCCCGGAAACAGCCTGGC
>JBAZRS010000444.1:0-5071 GCA_041662825.1 Victivallales bacterium
CGGCCTGGAAAAAAGTCTTCACGACCGCAGGATCGGCGAAAGCCTTTACGGCGTAATATGCCTGAACGCGCGGCAGATGTTTCCTGAAAGTGGCGTAATTCTGGCGCAGCACTTCATGGTCCACCACCAGGAGGGGCGTACCGTGCTTTTTCGCAAGCTGCTGAAGCGTTTTCTGTGTAAGCATGAATGCCTCCGAATCCGTATGATTAGTATATTTTCATTTATTTCCCGTCCGGGAATCCCAGCCGTTTTAAAATCCCCCTACAATATATTAAGATGGGGATTTGCCAAGCATCCATTGACGATAAATCAGCGGCAATTCATCCTAAATCCTCACAGGCGCCTTGACATCTTTTTAATTTTGATATAATATTCACAGCTTTCATAGCTTTCACTATCAATAAGCAGAGAATGTATAATGATGGAATCGTTGAAACTGGTCAGGCGGAAGTCGATGCGGTCGCAGATATCCGACCATCTGCGGGACGCCATCCGGCGAGGCGGGCTTGCCGACGGCACAATGCTGCCATCCACCGTAAAGCTGGCTGAACAATGGGGGACCCAGGTCGCCAACGTCCATGCCGCCATGACGCAGCTCGTGAGGGAAGGTCTGCTCATCCGCCAAAACGGCATCGGCACCATGGTCAACCGAGGTATTGAGAAACTGGATACCGTTCTGGTCTATGAAAAATACTATCTGACCCTGCCCAGCTCCAATTTCAGGCGTATTCTGCTGAACCACATCAGGGAGGAGCTAAGCTCGCGGCACATAAAATGCCGGATCGTCTATCAAAACCAGTCGGAAAATCCGATGGCCGAAATAAGGGAACTGCTAGACAAGCGGCAAGTGCAGGGGATTATCCTGCCTTCGACAGACCTGACCGACCGGCCGTTACTTGAGAAGCTGCCAGTCCCGTTCTCCTGCATGACCTCCGCCAGAATAAAAAACCGGGTGTCTTTCAACAGCCGGTCTCTGGCGGAAAAAGCGGTTGAAGGACTGAAACGGCAGGGCTGCAAACGCATCGGACTGCTGCTGTCAGTATCCGATTATGCATCCCCTAAAGAGTCCGGGGAGAAGGAAGTCCATGATCTCATCAACATCCTACGCCGCAAAATCGCTGTAAGCGGGATGACAACCTGCGATGAATGGATTTATACGGCGGACAAGGGCGGAACCAAGGCTAATGACGATTTTGCGAAATACGCATTTGCGGGTTTCAATTCCATCTGGCGGTCAAAGAAAAAACCAAACGGCCTCTTCGCCTACACCGATGATATGGTTTCCGGCACGCTCATCGCGCTGATGTCGGCCCGTGTCCGCGTACCGGAGGATTTGAAATTGGTCTTCCACCGTAACGCAGGACACAATATCCTCTGTCCCATCCCCTGCTGTTTTGTGGAAAACAGCATCAGGGACATAGCAACTGGACTTGTACAGCTTGTCGTCGACCAGTATTACGGCCGTGAGATCAGTCACTGCGAACTGGAATATGAACTGGTTGAACAGAAATAAAGGCAGGGACGACAGACGACAGACGACAGACGACAGACGACAGACGACAGACGACAGACGACAGACGACAGAGGTGGCAATACGAGATTTGCATAAAAATATAGTTGGAGTTCAAGCTTTAGCTTGCATCTTGAATGATTGTTCCAGAGTTTAATATTTATTGATGAGCGAAGCGAATCACCTGGAGTGCGGGAACTTGTTACCGCCTTGTTTCGCGAAATTTATTTCGCGGCATTTTCTGGACGGAATAAATTCCGTCATTAAAAACGGCAATCAGTCTACGCTGAGAAGCTACGCCCGACACGGTAAATTGCCGCACTCCAGGTGCGAATTTCGCAATTCGCAGAAGAGGAGAACGGAACGTGCGGAAGTTAGGAATTACTTGTGCATATAAACAAGGAATTGAAACTGAATTCTCATGAATTCCAATCAATTGATTTTTCTCATAATATCAAGGAGGTTAAAGTGATGAAGTTGAATCGGCTTATCTGGGGATTCATCTGCGGCATCGGTCTCACTGCCAGCGCCGCCGATAGCGGCAGCGTCTGGAAAGAAGAGGCTGAGAAAGCGGTAAAGCCCGGCGCGTTGAAGAACAGCTGTACAGTAGTGGACGATCCGAAGGCGGCCGGCGGCAAGGCCGTCCGCATACCTTACGACAAGAACGCCAAGGACTGGTCCCACTTCGCCATAGGCGCCGGACCGTTCAAAATGCAGGGCGAAACTGTCCTGACACTCAATCTCAAGGGCGAAAACCTGCTTGATCTCAGCAACGGGCCAAAGGTCTTCTTCTACCTGCACAGGAAAAATCCGCAGCAGCGCCTGGGCGACACCACCATCATCCAGGGATTCCGCCTTGTCCCCGACACATACACACCGGTAAAAATCGTTGTCGATACCGGTACTATTCCCACAGACATGACCGCAGAGATTGTTTTCCGCTGGGATAATCCCCCCGAGAAATACGACAAACCTATCGCAGTCCTACTGGACAGCATAGAGATCGCCACGACCAAAAGCGATGCCCCCACAATCCTCTCGGTGGAACCTGCAAAGCCGCGCTTCTCCACCAAAGACAAGGCCGTGGCATCAATCACGATAGCCAATCCGTCTGCTGCAGATGCGACATGCGATTTGACCGGCACAGACTGCTCCGGCATTTCCGATAAGAATGAAGTTTTCAAACAGCAGGTCAACCTCAAGCCCGGCGAGACAAAAACCGTCAAAGCCGAATGGAATCACGGGAAGAAGCTTTACGGCCACGAGATCACAGTTGATCTGAAACGCGACGGAAAGACGCTTGACAGCGGCTCCGGACTCTTCACCGTTTTCGACCAGCCGCTGTGGCTTTCCACCGCCAATTCATATGACAACGGCAAGGAAGTCAGAGACATGCACTCGATATTTTATGTCGTCCCCGCCACATTCCAGGAGAGCAAACGCACGGTCGACTTCTGGCGTCGTAGCAGTCCGGGAATGGAATATCAGGAATTCTTCTCATGGTCTCCAGGCGACATCTCCGACCTTGCCCCTTCCGAGGATCCGTTCCCCGGCGGCGAAGGCGGACCGAATGTGTGGTATCGCAGCAAGGCACTTGTCCAGAAGCAGACGGAAATGCTGAGAGATGCCGGCATCTGGCCGATCTCATATGTCAACGGCACCTGCTGGGCAGATTCAGGTTACAAGCTTTTCGCCAGACATCCGGAATGGTTCATATACGATTCCAACGGCGAAGTCAGCCACTATGAGATGGACAGCCGGGAAACCTACCGTCACATCAACGACCTCTCCTTCGATCCGAAGAAGTATAACATGATATTCTTCCAGGCCTGCCTGAACCACTCGCTTCCGAAGGTACAGGAATACATCGCCTCCCAATACGTCAAATGCGCCAGGGAAATGGGTTTCAGAGGCGTGCGGATGGATGTCCGCTATCTTGAAGTCCATCCCGGCGAACGCGACTTCACCGGCAGGGAAATCGCCCCCACCAACGAGGAGGCCGACAGGATAAGCGCGGCGGCAGTCAAACGCATAAAGGAGCTTGTCCACAAAGAAGTGCCGGATTTCACTTTCGGCTACAACTACGCCTCCCCAGAGGAGGTCCGCGACATGCCTCTGACCATGAAGGAGCGCTGCGCCGGTGCCGGCTGGATGCTCGACGAAGTGGTTTGCGGCTATCAGGATCCCAACAGCCCCTATCACAAATGGGACGCCTTCGCGAAGCGCATGACATCCTGGGGTGACCACGTAAAGAAACTGGGCGGAATCTATCAGCCGTTCGACCTGCGCCGCAATGGCGGGAAATTCGCGGTTGACAGACTCTACTCCAGCATCTTCCGCCTGATCGGCGGCGGGCGGCCCAACGGCGGCTGGTACCTGAACAGTTCGCTCCCGTTCGGCGACATGGGTCGTCTGTCCACCCGTTACGGCGAACTTTTCTACGGACTCAGCCGCGAATGGGTTTCCGAGCCCGGCAGCTTGGTCGATGTGAAATCCTCAGCACCGGTCATGTGGAAGGACATGGTCTTCACAAACAAGACTGAAAAAGGAAAACAGCTCATTGTCAACCTGGTCAATCCGCCAAAAACGGCAATAGAGGAGAATCCCAATTCCGAAATGCCGGCCCCGGTCCCCAACATCAATGTCACCGCCGGGCAACTCGACGGCAAATCACCGGCAGTCGCATATCTCCTCTACGCTGAAGCGACTGCGCGCGGCCAGGAGGCGATGCTCACACTAAAACCGCTCGAACTCAAAAAAAGCGGCAATGTCGCATCAGTCGTAGTTCCAGAGCTCATCGCCTGGAAAATAGTCGTCTTCCAGTATTAACTAAACTTTGTCGCGAGCTTTGTCCTGAGCTTTGTCGATGAGGTCGGCAAAGGGGAAAGGGAATCGACGAAGTTCGCGACAAAGCTCACGACAAAGATTATAAATTAGGAGTATCACTATGAATAGATTTGTGACAACAACATTTTTTGCCTTGCTCTGCGCCGGGACAATCGTCGCCGCCGACCAGGTCAGGCTCTCACAGGAAACACGCGACGGCGTTGAAATGATAAAGCTTGAAAATTACCGCGTGTCGCTCGCGATAACTCCCGCCCGCGGCGGCGCAGTGACCGAGTACTCCGACAAGCAAGCACCGGGCAACATCATTCTGCCAAACAAATACTGGGGTTTGTTCATGGATCATTTCCAGGAGCAGCCCTGGCCTGGCGAACTTCTGGAGAAACCGTACGAGTTCAAAATCATCTCGCAGACGCCCGAAGAGGCGAAGGTCAAGGTGTGGACAAAGTCGGTCGGCATAACCGGCAGTGAGAAAACCGCAAACAAAAAGATATCCGGCATCCTGCTGGAAAAGACATACACGCTGAAGGCGGATTCACCTGCACTGTCATGCGAAGTGAAGCTTAGCACCCCCCAAGACGAGTCGAAAACATGCGCATACTGGATCCAGCACGTTTACCGGGCGGGCAAGGAGTTCGACGCCTCATTTGACCGCACCTTCCGCCCAACCGCCCGCGGAGTCCGCTCAAACGGGAAAGACGGAAACAGCTTCTACGG
>JBAZRS010000445.1:0-5038 GCA_041662825.1 Victivallales bacterium
ATGCCGTTGAATTTTGAGAGGCACTGTTTGCCCCATATGCGGAATGCCGCGAGGATTACTTCGGTGTCGGATTCGGTGCGAAATTCGCAGCCCAGTGATGAAAGCTCCTTTTTGAGTTCTAGATAATTGTATATTTCGCCGTTGAAGACAATCCAGAAATTGCCGGCGTCATATTGCATCGGCTGGTTTGAGCGTTCATCGAGATCTATGATTTCGAGGCGGCGATGCCCGAGGGTCAGAATCCCTGCGGGAGTTTCAAATGACATCGCCCCGTGTCCGTCCGGCCCGCGGTGCTTGATGATGTCAAGCGCAGGATGTTCCGAGCTCAGCTTTTCCCTGCCGATATGTATAAGTATGCCGCACATGATTAAGAAGTCCTAAAGTTCGTGAGTTCTAGAGTTCTAAAGTTAAAGTTCAAATTATCTATTCTTTATGAGATTCGCGAATGTAAACGCTCCGGTTGCCAGGACAGACATCAAGGAGACTAGTCCAAGCGCGAGAAATGTGAGTTTGACGTAATACTTGAAGTTGCTTCCTTCCGGTGAGTACGCGATGTCGGGATTTACGGTGTAGCGGCTCAGCATGGATGGAAGTGAATATCTGTTTGCCCTGGGAAGCAGGTATACGATTTCAACATTGGGTTTTGTTCTGATGTTTTCAAACAGGTCGAATGTCTTGGAGCTGTAGGAACGTTTATTCATTTCCTTGTTCTGATAACAGAGGAAAAACGCCTTTTCAAGGGAGTCGGATGCCTTAAGATTGAGAAGCTCTATCGTATCATAAGGGGTGCCGTTGGCGTCTTCTGCCAGGAAGAGTCCGGAGTTCATGTCGCTGAAAGCCCACTTGTGTTTCTCATTTATGAAACTTTCCGCGAAAATATGGCCTGCGAGTTTCACCTGGTCGATTTCACCTTCCATGCTTACAAGCCTTGTCGGTATCCCGGCCGCCGTCATGAAGAAGGTGTAAATGACGGCATAATTATGGCACCACGCACCGTCCTTGCCTCTTGTTATCCGCTTGTACTGCTCCATGGGGGACAGGTATTTCATGCTGTCGGACGGGATCCCGGAATATTGTTCCATCCTGTCGTAAAGGTGTTTGCTGATTTTGACTATTCTCTCTCTTGTGTTATCATCTTTCAGGACGCCCATCTCACCGTATATCAGCTTTTTAGCCTCTGCCAGTTCCTCTTTTTTGTATAGTCCTTCACGGTATGCGAAATCGTAAGTCCCGTATTTCTTGCGGGCGATGATAGGGTAGCTTGATTCGGTTATGTAATAGTTGTCCCAGGTACTGTTGCCCCTTTTCCTGTATGTTTCTGAACCCACATAGGAAATGTTCAGGATCAGCGGAGGAGCGTCCTTGGCGTCGGGAGTCAGTTCATACTTGTTTTTGCCGTTTTTAAGCGTGACTGCCGGGGAGGGCCCCTGGAGTTTGTATTCAGTTTTATCAGGCATTTTGATGGTCCATGAATCGGAGATCCACGGAGATATGATGCACTGAAGCTGTCCGGCTCCGGCCTTTTTGAATCCGACGATTGCCGGAGTATCATGAAGAATGTAGAAGTCAGGATAATTGCCGTATCTGTTCAGGAAGCCTTCGTTCTTGTGCTTGAAAATCCAGACATTCACAGATGTGAAAATGACGAAGCACAAGACAGAAACGATCAGTCCGATGAGAAGTTTATTTCGTGATGTTGAATTAGTTGAAAACATAATGATTAAGAAGTTCTAAAGTTCTTGAGTTCTAAAGTTATAAGAAGTTAAAGAGTTAATTTCTTTAAGTTTTGAGACTTTTGAGTATTAATCCGCCATTAATTTCTCAACTTGAGAATTCTAACACTTCTTTAGCACTTCTTCTTGCTATTCCTCGATATTGAATTAAAAATGGCAAGCAGTTCCTTGGCTTCTTTCAACAGAATATTTGAAGTGTTCAGCGTTTCCGTGTTGAGCAATTTGCTTCCGTTTAATACTTCCAACCAGTACGTTGTTTCGGAAGCTTCTTTTTCTACGATACCAATCTTGTGAATAAAATCTTTTTTCGACTCTGCCCTGTTTGCTTCTCGGTAATTGCCACCAATTGAAGTGCCTGCTTTTAAAAGTTGTGTTATCAAGGCGCTGGGGATGTTCATCTGGCGCAAGAGCATGCAGAATTTTACTGTTTCTATTGCGAAATTCAAAGTTCTCTGTTCAAGCATAATTTTAAAATCCAGATTATCCATACCATCCATACGTTCTTTAAAAATAGAACTCCAGAACTTTAGAACTTTAGAACTTCACCAACTTCCTCCATCCACCTTCAAAGAAAGTCCGATACCAGAGTTCGAGATTGAAATATGTCCAGAGAAATCCGATGTTCCTCTCCTGATACGAGCCGTTCCTGTGCGATTCCAGAATCTGCTTGAAGAATCCGTGGTCGATGAAGTCCCTGGACCTGAAGCTTGCCGACTCGACAGTTTCAGAATACATCTTTCCGTAGGTGCCGTTTCCGGACAGCCAGGCGTCTATCGGAGTTCCGAACCCGATCTTTTTCCTGTAGATCTGAGCCTTGTCAATGTATTTTTCCGCTACTTTCTTCAGGACGGCTTTCCTTTCTCCGCCGTACATGTGACTGTCGTAGGGGATGGAATTTGCAAGTGTGAACATGGGTGCCGTGCAGAAAGGAACCCTTATCTCCATGGATGAAGCCATGCCCAGCCTGTCGGAACGCCAGAACCACTGCGGCAGGTCGCATACCTGATCCTGGAGTATCGCCTCGTTCAGGACATCTCCTCCGGCACGAGTGATCATTTCAGCCCGGCCTGGACAGTAGGACATTCCGTCGCCCTTGAGAAACCTGTCGATGAGATTAAGGTCCGAATATGAGAGCACGTACATTGCCGGGTTGTACCGTGTTATGTTGAAAATTTTCCTGCCTGTGAGTTTGTACAGCATCTCCCTGAATGCGGGATGCCTGTAGAGAAATGTCCTGCGCCTGAGGCTTTTCATCGCCGAGGGATAGAAGCGCGAGTATCCGAGAAAGGATTCGTCGGCGCCTTCGCCGGCGAGCATGACAGTTACGAAATTCCTCGCCTTCTGCGTGAGATAGAGTGTGAATACGGAGTTGGGATCATTCAGCGGATGTTCGTAGTGCCAAATGGATTTAGGAAGAAGGTCGCAGAAGCAGTTCTCGTCGGCCTCGAAGTCGTGGTGTTCGGTTCCGTACCTTGAGGAAACGCGTTTCTGGTATTCCGATTCGTCATGGACGGAATCACCGAACGATATTGAAAACGTGTGGAATTTTTTCCGGATATGCTGGGAGGCGATTGCTGTGATGAGGCTTGAATCGACGCCGCCGCTCAGCTGTACCCCCAGTTCCACATCGCTGCGGAGATGTATCCTGATACTTTCCCTGAGAGCCGTTTCAACCTCGTCGCACGATTCTTCGAAAGACTTGCCGTAAACAGGTTTCAAGGTCGATGCGATATCGAAGTACTCATTTTCAGTCAGGCTTCCGTTCCTGTATTCCTTATAATGCCCTTCCTTCAGGCTGGTCACGTTCTTGAACAATGTGTTTCTGCCGATCACCGACCTGAAAACAATATATTCCTTCAAGGAATCAAAATCCGGCTTCAGGGAGGAGTAGGGCAGGAGGGATTTCACTTCACTGCAGAATATGTAATAGTCAGAGTCCTCGAAACAGAAGAGCGGCTTGATGCCGAGCGGATCCCTGGCAATGAAAACAGTCCTTTCCTTCAGGTCGGCGATCATGAACGCGAACATTCCGTTAAATTTCGTCAGGCATTGTTTTCCCCAGCGCTGGTATGCCGCGAGTATGACCTCGGTGTCCGTATGTGACTTGAAAGGATAGTTCTCCTTTTCCAGCTCTTTGCGGATCTCGCAATAATTGTAGATTTCCCCGTTGAAGACTATGGCGTAACGGCCGTCATGCGACAGCATCGGCTGATGCCCTTTCGGGCTTAAATCAAGGATGCTCAGTCTTCTGAACCCGAGGGACAGCCAGTCATCATAGGCGAAAAACCCTTCGTCATCCGGCCCGCGATGACTGATGATGCCGGTCATCTCCCTGAGGATCTTCTCGGGGAAACGCCCGCCTTTTTTAGAAATTATTCCTACGAATCCGCACATGATGAAGAAGTTCTTAAGTTCGTGAGTTCGGAAATGCGAAAGTTATAATTTAAGTTCGTGAGTTTAGATATTAAAACTTCCGAACTTATGCACGTCTTATCACATTTTGCTGTTTTTTGATATTGATGTGAATAATGATAATAATTCTTTTGATTCCTTTATTAGTGGAATCAACTGCTCTGAGGCATGCTTGTCAAGGATATGGCTTTCGTCAATTACCTCAAGCCAGTATTCCGTCTCAGATGCTTCCTTCTCAACTATTCCTATTTTGTGGATAAAATCATTTTTTGACTCCGCCCTGTTAGCCTCTCGGTAATTTGAACCAATAGCTGTTCCAGCTTTCAAAAGTTGCATTATTAAGGCTTCCGGAATATTCAGCTTGCGCAGAAATATGCAGAATCTTACGATAGAAATTGCAAAAGCCTTTGTGCGTTTTTCTAATTTTAACTTAAACTCTCGATTATCCATGTTTTGGTAAATCCATCATTTTTGTTCTTAACTCCCGAACTTACGCATTTCCGAACTTACGCACTTTCAACTCAGGGACTGCCTGTCCACCATCTGGCGGAATCTGCCGTTTTTACTGTAGAGTTCATCATATGTGCCATGCTCGGTGATTTTTCCCTTCTCCAGGACGAATATGCAGTCGCAGTGCTTGATCGTGGAAAGCCGGTGTGCAACTGCGATGATGGTCTTTTTGCCATGGCATTCCTGGATGCTTTTCTGGATGAAATATTCCGTTTCCGAATCGAGTGCGCTTGTAGCCTCGTCAAGAAGGAGGATGGGGGCGTCCTTGAATAACTCCCTGGCAATCGATATGCGCTGGCGCTGTCCTCCGGATATGTTTATGCCGTTGTCTCCAAGTGTGGCCTGATATCCTCCGGGGAGTGTTTCAATGAACTTGTCGGCTG
>JBAZRS010000446.1:0-4991 GCA_041662825.1 Victivallales bacterium
GACGCCGAAACCCTCGCAAGGGAGTTTAAAGGCAGCATAGCCTTTGTGGGCGGCGTGGATACGCAGGACTTGCTTGTGAACGCAACCCCTCAGCAGATCAGGGATGAAGTTCACAGGCTTAAAGGGATTTTGGGCCCTAATTTTGTAGTAAGCCCGAGCCATGAGGCCCTGCTGCCGAACGTACCAGTTGAAAACGTCATAGCAATGGCAGGGGCCGCCCATGAATAATAACACATTACCAAGAGGGAGTTTTTAAAATGGATTATCAGGAACGCATCAAGTGGTTTAAGGAAGCAAGGTTCGGAATGTTCCTGCATTGGGGGTTGTATTCACAGCTCGCAGCCACCGAATGGGCTTTCCGACTGAACAACTATACCGTCAAGGAATATGCGAAGATCGCAGAGACTTTCAAGCCGCAGAACTTTGATCCGGATCTCTGGGCGAAAACCGCCAAAAAGGCCGGTATGAAATATATGGTTTTCACAACCCGCCATTGTGACGGTTTCTGCCTCTACGACAGCAGGGTTTCGGATTTTACATCGGTCAAGACTGCGGCAAAACGCGATTTTACCGCCGAATATGCTGAAGCATGCCGGAAGGCTGGTCTCAAGGTCGGATTTTACTATTCACTTGTCGACTGGCGCTACAAAGGAGGATGGGATCACGACAAGTATCCGGAGTCAGCCGAGGCAATGGTCCGGCAGGCGCACGGGCAGGTCCGAGAGCTGATGACCAATTACGGCAAGATTGACATACTCTGGTACGACGCGAATAAGATTACCGACTGGAAATGGGAAGAGGGAAAGCAAACCGTGCCGGAATTCTGGAGAAGCCAAGAGTTAAACGAAATGGTCAGAAAGCTCCAACCGCATATTCTTATCAATAACCGCAGCGGCACAGGCACAGGTGACTTTGTCACACCCGAACGGAAGATAGAGGCCGCAGATCAAGGCATTGCCTGGGAGAGCTGCCTTACGATGGATCCTTTAAGCTGGGGACATGTGGCTTATAATCCTTTGAAGAAATCCGCATCGCAGGTCATAAGGGATTTAGTTGAGGTCGCATCCGGAGGCGGAAATATGCTCTTGAACACCGCCCCAAAAGCTGACGGTTCCCTTGTAGAATGTGAAGTCAAAAGCATTTTGGAAGCGGGAAAATGGCTTAAGAAAAACGGACAGGCAATATATGGGTCTGTCAGAAGCCCACTTAACGCATTAAACCATTACGGACCAAACGGCACGTTCTGCCGCTGGATAGGTTCAGCCGATCCGAAAGTGCACTATCTTGCTTTGCTGGGATGGTTTGGAAGTGAATTCTGCACTGTGCGAATTGACGGAGAAGTCGAATCAATCACAATGCTCGCCACAGGGGAAGATGTTCAATTCCGCCGCGAATCCTGGGGCAGGCTGGTATTGGAGAACCTCCCTGTCAATCCGCCGGACAAGCACATTACCATGTTCAAAATGAAGTTCAAAAACATCCCGAAAATTACAGACCTCATACCCAAAGGCGAGTTAATTGAAAGCGAGCTGTAATAAATAAAAACCACTCGTTACTAGATATAATAGCTCATTTTGAGGGTGGGGCGGCTTTTCTGAGGATATCGATTGTCTTGTCGTAGTCGGCGTCGATGTAGTAGGATTTTCCGAGCTTCTGCCTTATGCTCTTATGCAATTTTTCATCCGAGCGTTCTTCTGCGGCCTTCAACGGATTGCTCATGAGTTTGTCATCCGAGCTGATCTTAGCCTTGTTTTTCAGAAGCAGCTCCACGACTTTCCAGTATCCTCCTTGCGCCGCCTTGAAGAGAGGAGTCTCGCCAACCCTGTTCTGCGCATTGACATCGGCGCCTCTGGAAATCAGCAGGGCGCAGATGTCCGCACGCCCCTTTGTGGCGGCAACGGAAAGAGGGGTGCTGTCAATTCTGTTCCTGAGATTGGCGTTTGCCTTGGCATCTAACAGAAGCTCGCATATTTTCATGGTCTTTGCGCATATTTCATCGCGTATTTTCGCGTCCGGCTCATCGTCCAGCGACACCGCCACCAGGAACAGTGCGGTCTCGCCGCCGCCTTTTTTCTTTTCGATATTTGGATCAGCGCCATTTTTCAGGAGAATTGCCACGGCGTCCGCATTCTTCTGGGTTACAGCCGATATGAGAATCGGAATGCCATTGTCATCCTTGTTGAACCTGAAATCATAGCGCTGATTAAGGGTTCCTTTCGAGGAAATCAGTTCGCTGACGACCTGATCGAGTTTCGGGCTCTGGGCTTTCACGTCAGCGACATTCAGAGCCGCCACAATCAGGACAAAAACCGACATTCTGGCAAATCTTGATATAGCCATTGCAGTACTCCATATGAAGTTTAACTTTCCATCCTGCTCATAAAATAGCAGGAAAATTTTATTTAAGCAACATGAGATGCGTTATTCATATGCCGCTGTGCGGAGTGAACTGTTTCGGGGAGCGCTTGTAGAATTTCCTGAAGGCGTGGCAGAAGTGGGATGAATCAAAGAAACCCCATTTTATGGCGACCTCTTCTATGGTCCTGTTGCCTGCCATGAGATCCTTGGCGGCATTCGCAATCCTCACCTTGTTCGTGAACTGTCCGTAGCTGACCCCCATGCTCCGCCTGAACAGTTCGGAAAAGCGGCTCTGGCTCAGCGAGCAGGCCCTGGATGCCTCCCCCAAACTGGGAGAGCGTGATTCGGCGCTTCTCGCCATGTTGACCGCAGGCTTGATGCGCCAGAAGCCGCTGCGCATGTTCAATGAACCTGCAAGGCCCCCCTTTCTGCTTATCGACGAAATTGCCCGGAGAATCAACTGATGGATTGACAGCCAGGCTTCAGGCTGCCAGTTCAAGGGTTTTCGGTGGCAGACATGAAAGAGTTTCTTCGCATCGCGCACTGCGCACATGCGCTCCTCTTCGGTTTCGGGACAGTACCTTTTTTCCGGCGCTACAGTGAAAGGCGCGAGCCAGTCGCAGTCGGAAAAGTGTCCGCAGTCGCCAAGATTGTCGATGTCTATGTTTACCGCGAGTATGAAATTGCGGCGTTTCAGCAGACGGTATGCGTGCGGTTCCCAGCACATGGCCCAAAACATCTCGCCGGGATTGAATGTCCTGGAGAAGTCGTCCATGACAAGTTCGACGGCACCGTGGATCACGATGCCGATCTGCAGTGCGTAATGCATGTCCCCTCGGAATTCCCTCTCGGGCTTGTAGCTGTATTCCCAGGCGATGTCGAACGGCTTCAGGGCGGATATCCTGGGGTGCTGCTGCCTTTCAATTCGGATGGATGTCAGTTTGGTCATGGCAGTAAGATTTTACAATCCTTCCGTCGTTTTTAACAATGAATTAATATTGAATCCGGTTTTTTGTTATTGTAATATGGATGGAGGCGGATTGCAACATGCAAGTTTTGAACAATTTACAATATGGGAGACAGGAATCATGACAGCAAAACTGGCGATTGACGGAGGGAAAAAAGTTTTCAACGGCAAATTTCCGGCATGGCCTTCCTTCGAGGAGAGCACCATTCAGAAAGCTGCGGATGTTCTCAGGAGCGGCAAGGTGAACTACTGGACAGGCTCCATAGGCCAGCAGTTTGAGAAGGAATGGGCGAAATGGAACGGCTCCGCCCATGCGACCAGCGTCGCCAACGGGACGGCCGCACTCCACACGGCAATCGCGTCGCTCGGGATCGGCCCAGGAGACGAGGTGATCTGCCCCAGCTACTCGTTCATCGCCTCTTCTTTCGCCATCATGCAGGCCGGCGCGCTGCCGGTTTTCGCCGATGTCGGAGACGATCACGTTTTGTCCGCAAGTGAGATCGAGTCGAAAATCACCGAACGCACAAAAGGCATACTCGTCGTGCATCTCTACGGCATAGTTGCGGATATGGATCCGATTCTGGAAATCGCCCGGAGGCACGGTCTCAAGGTCATTGAAGACTGCGCCCAGTGCTTCGGAGGAATATACAAGGGGAAAAAGGCGGGGACCATCGGCGATGTCGGCTGCTACAGTTTCTGCCAGAGCAAGCACTTCACCACCGGTGGTGAAGGCGGAATGGTCGTCACAGACGACGAGGATCTCGCATGGGAGTGCCGCTCCTTCCGCGACCACGGATATGACGTGAAGGAGCGCCTCAATCTCTTGGAAATGGAAGGCAAGCTCATGTACATACACCGCAGGGTGGGATTCAATTTCCGCATGACGGAGATGCAGTCGCAGATAGGCCTCTGCGAGCTCGCAAGACTCGACTCCTGGAACCTGCCTAACAGGTTCCGCAACGGGAAGATGCTCATAGCCGGCCTGAAAAAACATCCGCTCGTGCTTCATGCTCCTGTCGACAGCAAGGACCGGCAGAACGCCTTCTGGTGGGCTCCGTTCGTTCTCGACGCCGACAAGCTTAAGTGCGACATCAAGAAATTCATAAAGGCTGTCGAGGCCGAAGGCGTTCCGGTCTACAGCGTCCTCTGGCCTGAGATGTACAAGGAGCGCGCGTATGTCGACAGGGTCGGTTTCGGTACAGCCAATTATCCCTTCTATGATCCGAAGGCCCGCAACATCGACTACAGCAAGTTCAACTGCAGGAAGGCGCACTGGCTCACGGATCGCACAATGTCGTTCTTTACGCATCCCGTTTATACCGAGGAGCACATGAAGGCGTACATCGAGGCGTTTGAAAAAGTCGCCGCCGCGTATATGAAATAGGACAGTGGCGGAAATATCGAAATCCGAATACCGAAATTCGAAACAATTATAATTTTAAACAAATACATTGAAACATGAATAAAATAAAATATGCAATCATAGGGTTTGGCGGCATCGCAGAGAACCGCATCGCGAAGGAGGGGTTCGCGTGCGACAGGGCGCGATTCGCACCGCTGAAAAACGCGGAGCTGGTCTCCGCGACTGACCTCAGTCCGGCACGTAAAAAAGCAGCCGAAGCGCTCGGGCTGAAATGGTGTGCGTCAGCGGAGGACATTTTTGCAG
>JBAZRS010000447.1:0-4986 GCA_041662825.1 Victivallales bacterium
TTCATCTGGATGAATGGCCGGTAGCGGACGAATTGCTGGTGAGGGCGAACGGTGTGTCGCGCAGCGCAAAGATGACGGGAGCTCGCAATGCTAAAATTACCGTGACTTCAGAGAAACGCGGAATCCTGTTACGCGGTCTTCCCGACATTCCTCCGACGGGACATGCGCCGTGGATCGTTACAGTTGAATTTGAAGCCCCGCCAATCGCTTTTGCCGCGAATTTTGCCAAACGGGTATTGGCGCCTGCTCCTGGCGAGCCGATCTTCCTGTCACCTTTAGATGCCGAACTGGACGGCCCTGCCGCTTATGGTGTGGTGTCGCCCCATATCAACCGCTTCGCCAATGGCAATATATCCATCGGGCTTCTCCATAAGAACGGCGAAACCATTTCTTGGCGGATAAAATCGTCCGAAGAACAGGACTTCGAGGTCTATGCCAGTTTTGGGACTGTCAAGGATCAGGCGAATGGTGAATTCGAGTTGTCCTGCGGCGCATCAGTGTTTCGAGGTGGCACCTGGATGACAGCGCATTACAGTCTGCCTGTCAGCAGGCGGATAGGTCGCTTGCGGATTCCTGCGGGTGAAAACCGGATTGTATTCCGGGTCACCAAAGCTAATTTTTCGGACGTGCACGGGCTCTCCCTGGTGCCGGTGTGAGGGAAAATTTTTTGCTGCGCAAAAAATTAACATTGATTATGTGATATGCTAATCGTCTCGAAATAGAATAGAGACCCCAACGGGTTTATCCCGTTGGTGAACAAGATTGGGGGGCTAGGTGGCGCTCGCCCTAGCCCTCCAATCTTATTCACCACCGACGCAAGGTCGGTGGGGTCTAAACAATTATGAGACGAATATAAATGCAAAAGGAAAAAGAATCCACGGAGAGGAAAATGGATACACTAAAGATAGAAAATTTGAATTGTCTGAAGAAAGCGGAAAATGCGTTGCGCGACGCCAAAGTCCTGATTGAGTACCATAAGGCGATAATTGAAGAGGAAAAGAAAAGCGGACATCCGGTGAACACCGCCATAAGGCAGGTTCCGAAAATTGAGGATGACTGTTACGACTGGTACGACAGGCATGCGGAAAAATGCAAACAGGTTGAAAACAATTGCTACGACCTGATTTTCATAGGTGACTCAATCACGCATTTCTGGGAGGAACTCCGCGGGCCTGAAACCTGGAAGAAATATTTCGGTAGCCGGAAAGTCCTGAATATCGGATTCGGATGGGATCGCACCCAGAACGTTCTCTGGAGGCTTGACAATGGTGAATTCAAAAACCAGAAACCGAAACTGCTAGTCCTCAACATAGGGACAAACAACCTGACCGGCAACCGTGTGCGCGGCAACACTTCCGAGGAGATTGTCGAAGCGATTGAAGCAATATGCGCATTCATACACAGTCAGTCCCCCGGAACAAAAATCCTGATCATGAATATCTTTCCCCGTGGAATGAAGTCGGAAGAGCTGTATCAGAAGATCCTTGCCACAAATGCAATCCTCAACGAGATAATGAAGTGCAGGACTAATATCGAATTGATGAATATCGGAAAGAAATTCTTGGACGAAAAAGGCGATGTGAATAAGGAACTTCTTTCTGATGGCACGCATCCCAATGAGAAAGGCTATCAGATCTGGGCGGAATCAATTGAGGCGGTGGTGAAGCGGGTCTTGGGGAAGTTCGAAAGTGCGTAAGTTCTGGAGTTCGAGAGTTAGGGGAATGGAAGGGAAGTTTTGGGATGGGGAGATTTTTTGATTTACGAGCGTGACAACGCTCCCTGGACTGCGGGAACTTGTTACCGCCTTGTTTCGCGAAATTTATTTCGCGGCATTTATATGGGACGGAATAAATTCCGTCATTAAGAGCGGTGACAAGTCACCGCACTCCATGTGCGAATTTCGCAATTCGCAGAAGAGTTGATAGTGAAGTTCGATAGTTCAGGATACGAGATGGTAACTCGGGCTTTCTAGCCCGAGATGTATTTTTAATGTTATTAAAATATTGGACAAAGGGAAAAACCATGAGTGAAAATGAAATTGTGGCGGAGCAGCATGCGGCTATTGGGAATGTGACAAAAACAGACAAGTCGAATTACCGCAGGACCGAACATCCGGATGCGCAGTGGTTCCCAGGTTCCCTGGGACTTTTCATCCACTGGGGAATATCAAGCGTCAGTGGAACCGGGGATCTCTCCTGGTCGATGATGTGTACAGCGCCCGGAAACAGGAATGTCATACTTGAGAAATACGGCCCTGTGGCGCTCCAGCAGAAATTTACGCCGAACGCATACTGGAAGCAGGCGGAAAGTTTCAATCCGGACAAATGCAATCCCGGCAAATGGCTTTCAGCCGCGAAGAAGGCCGGAATCACGTACGCTGTGCTCACAACTAAACATCATGACGGCTACACCATGTGGCCGAGCAAGACCAGCAGCTTCGGAGTCCAGACATCCCTGCCGGGAAAGGATTTTGTCTGCGAATTCATCGAAGCCTGCCGTGAAAACGGATTGAAGGTCGGACTCTATTATTCGCCGCCGGACTGGTATTTGGAGCGGGAGCGCATGGCATTCGGAAAGACGGCGGACAGCAGCGGGAAAGAGGTGTTTGTGGGAATGGATCACGAGCCTATCGACAAGGCGAAGCTTCCGTCGGTGGATGATAAGGACTTCGTTGACAGATGGAATGCCCAGGTGAAGGGGCACCTCTACGAGCTTCTGACTTCTTACGGGAAAATTGATCTTCTCTGGTTTGACGGCTCATCTAAGAACGCCGTGACGTTGGAAGAGCTCCGCAAGCTGCAGCCGGGAATATTGTTCAATCCCCGCGGCCTTGGTTATGGTGACTACGAGACTCCGGAATGCAAGTTTCCTGCGCAACAGCCTTCGGGCTGGTGGGAATACTGTCACATATGGAACGACGGTGCCTGGGGATATCTGAAGCATGAGATCTACAAGCCGACTGGATGGATGATCGGGGAATGGGCGAAGGCGCGGGCTTGGGGCGGGAATTTCCTTGTGAATGTCGGCCCTGATTCGAGAGGGGAACTGCCGCCGGTCGCGTACAAACGGTTTGCGGAACTCGCAAAATGGAACAGGAAACTCGGTTTTGCGATTGCGAAAGACACGGTTCCCGGGCCATGGCCGGAAAAGTGCAATGCGCCCGCAACGATAAAAGGCTCGAAGTGGTATATGCTTCTGGTCTTTGAATGGGATGAATCCGAAATTGTCGTGAAAGGAGTGAACGCCCCGAAATCTGTCCGCCTGCTCCGCATGGATTCGAAAATAAAACTTGAATGGAGAATGGACGGCTCCGACCTGAGAATTCCGATAAGGAATAGCGACAGGGGAGTGCTGCTGGACATTGTCGAGATCGAGTTCGGGGGGAGATGACCATTTATCGGTAATCTGCGGTCAGTGGTCAGAATCGGCGAATCGGAGCAACAGATAACAATTTTTTCAAAGTTAGACAGCCTATGTTCAAGCAATGAAGTCGAGATAAGCTTCGGCGGGAAGTAGTGAGAAAATTCCAAGTTCCAAATATACACGATCAGAAAAAAGGCTAAAAGAACATGCCTCACGGCATTGACTACCAACAAATGAAAAAGCAGAATTAAATTCGTTTGTAGTTAAGCCCGTAAGGGCTGTTCTTTGATTATTTTTGTCTTGATATTAAAAATAGATAGTTGAATTTGTAAATGTGTTTGCCGCTTTTTGCGGCCAACTTATTTAACCTATGATCCCGACTAAGCACATGCCTGAAAGGTTATATTAATGAAGACTGTTTTCTCAAAAAGAGATGGCATGTCCGGAGAGCGGAAAGCCGAGGAACTGGACGAACATTTTTCTGATCCGGATCTTTCTTATGCGCCTCATGCGTTCTGGTTTTGGAACGGCGCTGAAGAACTTAAAAATCCGCCACATCTCGCCAGGATGGCCGAAGAAATGTCCCGGCAGGGACTGAATCCCGGTTATGTCCATGCCCGTCATTACAAGGCCCATGAGCCGTTCTGGCTTTCCGACGACTGGTACAAGTGTTTCCAGTCCGCGGTCGAAAGTGCTGAGAAGAACGGTACGCACATGAGTTATACCATGGGCGACCCCTGTTTTCCGGATAAATACCTGCTTCCAGACCATCCCGAAAAACCGGTATTCCCAGTTGGGGGCGCGCCGTTGCCGAGCCATCCGGAACTAAAGTCCGAGTCTCTGGACTGGACAGTCAATGATGTTGAAGGTGGAGAGAATGCAGAGATACCAGCCTCCTTTTTTGCCGTTGCAGCACGGCTTGACGCCGAACGCCGCATCCTGTCGTCAACGCTTGAAGTTATCGGTGCTGGCGACGCTTTCAGGTGGACGGCACCGCAGGGCGGCGTCTGGCGCGTCTATGCCTTCACCAAGTACCACGAGGTCCGCCAGTATGTCATTAATTTTCTAGACCGGCGCATCACTGCGCCCTGGCTGAAGCTGGAGAACGACAAGTACGAGCAACTGCTTTCACGCCATTTCGGCAAAACCATGCAGGGTGTTTTCTTTGACTTGGAAGGGAGCTATGGTTACAAGATCGCCTGGTCGGCTGATCTCTCCAATGAGTATCTGAAAATCAAGGGCGCTGACATCCGGCTCCGGATGCCACTGCTGGTCGAGGAGGATGCAGAAGGTCTCTGGGCAAAGGCGCGCTGGGATTGGTTTGATGTCGTGGGGCGTGTATATGTGGATTGCATCTTCGCCCCGCTCGACAAGTGGTGCCGGGAGCGCGGGATGTTCATGACCTGCCATTTCTGGGAGGAGGGGCTATTCCTGCAGGCCGCTTATGTCGCCGACTTCATGGGCACACAGCGCTCCTGCTCCATGCCCGGCACCGACGCCCTTTTCAGAACCATCCACAAACCGCGGTTCTTCAGGGAGACGCAGTCGGTCTGTGAGTTCGAGGGCCGCCAGTTCATGTGCGAGATGCTCGGTATCGCGGGATGGCACCTCACGCCTGCGGAG
>JBAZRS010000448.1:0-4985 GCA_041662825.1 Victivallales bacterium
TCTCCTTCTGAAGCGAACCATTTTCCAATAGTCCCCTCGTTCATATTTGCATCAGCTTTAGGTAATTTGACTTTTGTAATCATTTCAGTTCCGTTTTTTTAAAGATTACTGGGAAGATCATCGGCATCGCCTTATTCCCCGCCTTGTCGCCCATTGACAATTACAGCCATCGCAGCTCGTTAACAGGCTCCAAAATATTCATGCCGAAAATCCTGCCGTCACAAGTGCCGTTGCTTATATGAGTTCCAGCAGCATCAGTCAACTTCCAGGTCAAACCGCCAACACCGCTCTGGTCATATCCGTTCAGCTCAATCTTGTCATCGGGCTTGAAATCTTTGAAGGCAGTCAAAATGCTAAGGTCAAACAAGTCAGCTGGATTCATCTCCTTGGCGGTCAGGCTGATTTCCTTGACCAGCATATTCTGCTTATAGACCTTCTCACCGAATTTCCGGATGAACAGATCCTTCAGGTCAACAACAAGATCCTGCCACTTGCCGTTTTTGACATCAAGGAATTTATCTATTTTCACATTGTCGGATATTTTGCCGTCCAGAAGGTTGACCTGGACAGTTCTATTATCACTGTACTTGACCGTAAGCATAAGCGAGGCGGTAGCGGGAATTTTAAGATTCGGGAATCGCAATCTCATCGCCAGGTAAGAATCCATGTCGATGTCAGCGCTGTTCTTCCTCTTTTTTGATACGACGGTCATGGTTCCGGCGCCGTTCAAGCCGGAAAATCTGGCGAACACGCAGGAATCCTCTTTCAGGATTTTACTGGTAACATGCACCAATGCGACAGGCAGCTTTTCATTCTTTGTGCATACGGGATCCAGGCGGATAAAAATATTTTCCGGCAGCGGCGGGCTTAAATAGGTCGGCGGCAGCTTGTCTCCGGCATAATTGATTTTAATCGGAATATGCAAATCCGCAGTCATGTTGCCGGCGCCGTCCTCAAGTCCGGAAACAAGGAGTTCCCCGCTTTCGCCGTCTTTCATTTCATCAATAGACGTCCTAAGCATATACGGCCAGTTTATTTCCAGGATTTCGGCGTTTTGCCGGTGCTCCATCCTGCTAAGCTCTTTATCAATTGCAATTTTGTCGCCTTTGAACGCGGTTGTCAGGGAACCGTAGTTTAGCGGAGCTCCGTTTTTGTTCAGCCACTCGATCTGAAGACGGGTTCCGTTATAGGCAGTGTCATCATCCGGCTTAAATGCGAATTTCGCAGTATCGGGAGTCCTGTCATAAAGGAAAGGTATTGAGGTTACCTGGGATTCGAGGCCGTCCCGGCTTAGGGCCTTCAACAATATCTGATGCACGCCTTCTGCGGCATTACCCAAGTCGGGGACATGCCTGGCATTGTTCCCTATCTCCTTCCAGTCTACTTTTTTCTTTGAATCCTCACCCCAAGCAAAGTAAGGCTTTTCTCCCGGGATTATCGCAGTATAGACCTTGATCCCCTCCTTCCTGTCATAATAATATGGGGTAAAGGCGAGCTGTTCCGCCTGCCTTACCGCGGGCCCGCAGACAATATCGTCGAGAAGCAGCTGGCTGTTTTTCCCAGTCTGATCCTCCTTGCCGAAGGAGCCAAGGGCAAACTTGGGAAGATTAAATATGGAAGGAGTATACGTGTTTTTTTCAAAAGCATCCGCCGCAAGGCCGGTCCAGGAATGCCATTCCCCGTCTTTTGCCAGCTCAGTTCCGAAACGCACTTTCCGGTCAGCCATAAACGGTTCGTTCAGATGGGCCACGGCATTCCCCCTCAGACTCAGGCTTATCTGCCCCATGGGATCGGTTTTGTACATGAACTGAATAAGAGGGTATTGGGCGAACGAGAAATTCGCATTGAATTCAGTCCGCAGGCGCTGATTGAGGAGTTTATTGGCGACGGCAAGGCAGATGCTGTTCCTGTCCCTGTCCCACACAAGCTTCATCCTCTCCGAATCAAGTAGAACCCTGTTTTTCAGTTCGGGATTTTCAAATGACTGGAAAAAGGGCGTTATACCGTCCAATTTTACCAGGACCGGGGGTGCAACTGCAGTGCAATCCTTCCAGGACAATGACATATTCCTGCTCTTATTGCCTTTCAGTATTTCCAAATTCAGGACATCATCCTGCAACAGTTTCCTGAAATCATCATCCATTTTATCCAGAAGGGAAACCCTGAACTTGTTTATCCCGAGCTCTTCTACTGGCAATTCAACGCTTTGAACCTTGACCGTCAACCTTTCATTGTTCAGATACCGGTATCTTGCATCAGTGGTGATAATGACGGAATTTTGTTTTTCATTGTCCCAGCGGCAACGCCATCTGTTTTCATCTTCAGGCATGGCCCACATCAGGTCGGTCTGATCGCTTTTGCCGATTATTGACAGCCTGCCGCAGACAAGGCCCGGGCGAACTGTGTCTTTCAAGCTCTGGTTGAATTTCTCAAGGCTGTCCGCCCTGAGCACCGTGCCGTCAAGCAAGAGCTGATAGGTGCAGTCGGACTGGGGGGTTTTGCATTCCACCATGGGAACCTGGGAGAAAACAGGATTGAAATTCCTTATGGAATACGCTTCACCCGGACCGTTGCCCTTCAAGCCCTGGACAATATCGTCGGGCTGATAGTTTCCGAATCCGACGACTTTCCAGACAAGATCTTTTGCGGTGCTGAATTTCGGTGCTACAGACGGGACCGGAAACCACACCCGGATCCAGTTTTCATCAGCGGCGAATTGCTGGAGGCTGACAGGCCTGATTTCTCCGGTGCCGCCGACAATCTGGTATATGTCTTTGGAATAATCTGTTCCGGAAATCTGATAAAAATAGCGCTGCAGTGTTTTGTATTCGCCCTTTGGACTGCGGCTTCCCAGTTCAAAATGGAAATTGAATCTTGCATTTTCAGTACGCTTGACCTCGCATGTCCAGGCTGAAATGCTGTTTTCGGGAAACTCCAGGCCTTTTGCTTCAGCTGCAAACAGTCCTCCGCCGAGAGTGTTTTTCACCATGATTCCGTTCTGCGTAAAAGTCATTCTCGGATAACCGGCGGAATCGACCTGGCGCCAGGAAGCGGAAGTCATGAGATTTGCCGGAATTCCGTTCAGCAGCAGAACAGGCTTCTCCTCTGTCTTCAGTTCTTTCCCGGCCATTATGCCGGCATCCGCCTCTGCAAACGGGAAAACTTTCGGGGTGATTTTTCCGGCGGCTATTTTAACCCTGGCAACCATCATGGAGTTCATGAATGTCCATATGCCGAATCCCCCTTTGCCTATCGGCTCCTTGTCCTGGAATGAAAAAATCTTTTCATTGTCAAAGTAGTATTCAATCAAACCGCCGATGCGTCTGGCTTTGATGTAATACCAGGCCCCGTGCACATCGCGCCCCTTCTCGATCAGCGGGTCGAAGTACTTCCGGACATTGCCGTCGCGTATCCGCGGCGAAAGGTATTTGTCGCTTTCCGCAACCAGTTTCCCGTTGCGGAAAAACCGCGATTTTGTCTGGCTGTGGTCCGGGTCCCATCCGCTGCAGATGAAAGTGTAGCCGTCCGCCGGGCTTTCAGCCCGGTTCATCACCGTAAGGTTAAGATCCCCGACACGCTGATACCACTCACCGTGGCGCGTACCGGCATACATCTCAATGCAGAAATCACCCTCTATCTGGTATTTGGACCAGAAGGAGGCCAGATCGTTGCCGGACTGTCCGTTCATATGCGACCAGCGGGGATCGCACTGGAAACGGTTTATCACCTGCCATGTCCCTCCATTTTCCATCCACTCATATGGCGCTTCAGTAAACAGGAAGTCCAAGACATTTTCACGGACTGCGTGAAACGTCCCCATGTTTGCATCTGCAAATCCCTTAATGAAAATCCTGGAACCGGCAAGCGGCTGTTCAAGTTTCACCTTGAAGACCGTAGCCCCGCCGCAGTCCCCCCATACCCAGCCGTCATCCGCGGAAAGTTCATATTTTACGGCGTCCTTCCCCTCCTTGTCCTTTTTAAAGAGGTCGGCAAGCGGTTTTTTTAAAAGAGATTTTCCAGAGGGAGATTCGGTGATTTCAAAATCCGGGCCGCCAATCCTGACAATCAGCTCTCCCGCAGGCAGTTCATCTTTTGCGCCAAGATGGATCTCGGAATTGTCCGCAATGGGAACCGACAGGGAAAACGCGCCGAAAAAATCACTTTTATGCCAGGAGCCCTGATTTTTTTCGTCCTTTATCCATTCCCCCGCCGGACTGGCCCAGTGCCGCATGAAAGGGTCGTTTGCAAATATCTCGTTCTTTTGCAATCTGTCCCTGAAGACCTCTTCCGGTTTGAAACGATAGACGATGTTGCCGACCGACACCTCCGAGCCTTTTCCGACAAACACTCCTGCGGCCCCCTTTGTTGCCGCCGGTTCACGGTGAAGCATCGCCAGACTGCCATTGCAGTACAGTTTTATAAGGCCGTCAGGGGAAATTTCCGCCTTCAGGGTGACACCGGATGATTTTTCATTCGCCGGAAGCTCGGAAGTTTCGAGAATTACTGGCTCCGCGCCGTTCATCTTTAATTTTTCCAGCTGAAGATTGCACTTCGAATTGACCTGGGTATAGAGGAGCCGGAAAAAGGGGCTTTCCTGATCCTTCCAGCCAAAGAGCAGACCCGCTTTCACATTATCAGATATGGGTTTCATGAAGATTCCGGCCACGGCTGTTTCATCTTCAGAATTGCCGATGAGCAGCCAGCGGTCCTCGTCTGACCTGCCGGGAAAAATATCCTTATTCATCCATTTGCCGAAAAGCCAGTCAAAATAACCGGACCTGTAAAACACATTGCCGCGGCTCAGCAGCGTATTGAACTTCAGATCCTCCGCATCATCCAGTTTCAAATACGGCAGGCTTTCCGCTGTAACATCGTCGAATACCATGGTCTGGGGGCTGTTGACATAGAGTCCGAACTGGCCTCCGGAAGGAAGCGCCTCATCAATCTCCATTACCTTTACCTTATCGACATATGCGGAAATGCTG
>JBAZRS010000449.1:0-4977 GCA_041662825.1 Victivallales bacterium
CTTTCTCCGAAGGACTTCGCCATCTGAAACAGTTCGGCCACCGGAAAATCGCCGTGATACTGTTGGAACTGCCGCAGGAGAAATTGGCGGCAATCCGGGGATTTAAAAAAGATGAACTGCTGGATTTTTTCCAGTACAACGGCCTGACTGCGGACGAATCGCTGATACGGGTGATACAAAATCAGATGGAATCCATTGTCCGCTGTGTACGGGAATGGATGCTGGGTCCGCTTCCGCCGACAGCAATCATGTGTCATTCCGACCGGGTGGCGATGCGGGTTTATCAGTCGTTGCAGGAACTGAACATCCGGATCCCGCAGCAGATTTCGATCATGGGTTACAGCAATTATCCGGGAAGCCAGCTTCTGCTGCCGCCACTGAGCACTATCGATATCCAGTTCAAGAAATGCGGACAGATGGCGCTGGATCACCTGCTGGCCGCAGAACAGTGGCATAAGCCGGGCATTACCCCGCCTGAAACCTTTACCCCGTTTGAAATAATTGAACGGGGCAGTGTCGGGCCGGCAATCAAGAACAGAAAATGAAACCGCCTCCTGGACGGGTCTCGCCGAAACCGCCTGCTGACTCATTTTGAACGCCAATTGACGGCTGTAATTTTTCATAAGAGCCATATACAATCAGTTTGGAAAGGAAACTCTGAAAATGGAATATCAGGCAAAACAGGAGCGTCTGCGCAAGGCGCTGTTTACCGAGCATCAGAAGACTTTGGACACGTACTGGGATGAGGATGGACGGTTCTGCTGGGCCCCGAACAAGGAGGCCAGCGGCGGCTACCGCGCGATCCTTTGGCACTGCCTGGCGTATCTGGCCGGTGATGCGCACTGTGTCGAAAAGGCCAACCGGATCATCCTGGCCAACTATAAGCAGACGCCTTGCCATTTCGCGCCGGGGGCGGTCACCGATGTGCTCTTTCACTACCGGGATCGCCTGTGGGCGGAAACGGTTGCCGCGCTGGAGCGTTATCAGCGCCTGAATGTTCCGTTCATGGCTACCGAGGATCTGAAAATCCACGGTTATAACGACAACCATCCCTTCAAGGCCATGCACGCCCTCATCGTAGGCGGGGAAATGATCGGCATGCCTGAGCTGGTGAAGGTCGGTATTTTCAGATTGAAGCAGGCGGTCGAGATGTACCGGCGCAACGGTTTTCCGTGCGAATTCAATTCGCCGAACTACACTCCTGTGTCGCTGAACCCGCTGGCCAATATCGTCGAACAGGCGCAAAGCGAGGAGGCGCGTGAACTGGCGCTGGTCATTGAACGCTTTTTCTGGCAGGATCTGGCGCTGCACTGGGATTCGCGCTGCGGGTTGCCGGCCGGGCCGATCAGCCGTGCCGGCTGCAAGGATTATTCCGGACTGCTCAGCGGTGACCTGACTTTGCTGTCCCACCTGTTCCCGGAGCGCTTCGCATTCGACCTCACCGAGGAGACCTATCGCCTCGGGATCAAGAGCCGCTTCCTGTCGGGCGACCCGCATACGGCAGAGCACTTTCCCTTCTACCAGGTGCATCGCGTCTGGTATGCCAGCGTCAACTATCACCTCACTGAAGCGATAGAGGACGCGCTGTTCAACAAACCTGTCGGTGCCGCAGTATATGGGACTTCCGAATCCGGCACTGCCGCAATTAAATGGAATGAGGACACTAAACCGGCAGATGCCCCCGCACGGCATGTGATGGGACCGCGGCGCAGCCTGCTGACCACCTACTACGGTGACGGGTTCAGCCTGGGCAGCAGCCAATATTCGTGGCTCGCCAACGGTCAGACTCATGGCGTGTTCGCCACTGTCAGTAAAGGCGCAGAGGTGCGTCCCGACCAGGCCGTGACATATTACGCCCGCATGCATTATGACGAGAAATCGCCGTACGGGGAAACACCCGACCCCAAGGAGAGTTGCCTGGCGGAAAGCGGGGAGTTCCGCACAGTCCAGCATCAGGGCACTGCCATGGTTTTTTATAACCCCATTCCGCAGTACGGCACATTCCGCCGCCTGCGCACCGGCGTCTATCGCCCGCTGTTTTTTTCCGAACCCGAAGAACTGTGGATCGGCGAGACCAAGGTGCCGACCCTGAACCTGATCTGCAAAAACCTGGCGCCCGTCGCCATCAATGAGGGCTCGGTGTACGTCGGCATCATTCCCATGCGCCTCACCAATCTCGGGCAGGCGCGCGAGGCGCACATGCAGGTCCACACCTATTCGCAGCACCTCGCCATCCAGATGTCGTCCTTTGAAGGGTGGAAACCGCAGCTGTTCAGATATGACGACATTGTAGCCGTTAACGCCGGTTTCGTGCTGGAGATGCATCCGGCCGCAGACTTTGCATCGTTCACCGCATTCCGCCAATGGCTGGCGCAGGCGCAGGTCTCAGACCACTATTATGCCGACATGCGCACCACGGCCTACACTCGGCCGGGCCTGGAGCTGTCGGCCTGCTATTCCCCCTACCATTCCTCGTTCCGCCACGCTACCATCAACGGGGTGCCGGTCGCCCAAGATCCCTGCCTCCGCATAGAGGGTATGCCAGATCCGGGTTATGGCCTGAACGGGCTTCGTCCCGCGAATTTCAAAGGAGGATCATGAACAGGCCGAACATTCTCTACATCCACTCGCACGATACGGGACGATACATACAGCCGTATGGCCATGCAATCGCCACGCCGTGTCTTCAGCGCTTGGCTGAGGAGACAGGCGATCCCCTTCTGCATGGCGGTCTGCCTGCACCGGCCGGGAGCCAGTGTAAACGACATAAACGGTCTTTCACCGCATGAGAAACCGCAGTGACGGGTTAACTGATCCCTTAAATAAAATGGGGAAAGGATTTGGATGAATTTAAGAGCACGCTGAAGCTGTGAACTCCAACAAAATGCAAAAATTTAACCGTTAAACTTGATATTCCATTGGCTGTTTTTCAATTCTGGTAATTCTTTTGGTAACTGCAGAAAGGAGTTCCCGTTGGAGTTCACAGCTTCAGCGTGTCTTTACTCCTGTATTATGGTGTAAATTAAATGAAGAGAATATTGGGATTATTGCTCCGAAAGATAATCAGATGTCAAAAAAGGATTCTGTCATAATTGCATTGAAGTGATTTCAAAATACAAAAAATGGTTGCCATGGCAATGCGCCCGTTGGAGTTCACAACTTTAGTGTGTCTTCGTATTAAACAGATTAGACACGCTAAAGACCGTGAACTCCAACTTAGTCAATCAGCTCAAAAAAGTCAGTTTTGAAAATGCCCCGCATTATGAATAAGAGGCTAAAGCATCTCACCTCCAGATATGCGCTGACAGGTGATTATCTTTCGGATCAATAATTATAAGGACACGCAATACCGCGGTCGGCGGCGGTCTGTCCGGTCTATGTGCGGCGGTGGCTGCGGCCCGGCACGGGACAAAAGTTGTCCTGGTGCATGACCGGCCTGTTCTGGGAGGCAACGCATCCGTGAATGTGTTTGCTTAGGAACTGTCGTGAAGATCTGCCACGTGAAAAGCCCGGTCTGATTTCGCCTTCAGGGAAACCAAAAACGCTTATTCTCAATAAATACAATATATATGTAACCGTTAATCTGGGTATTCATTTCATTCCCCCTGCCAGTTTATCTGGCAGGAGAAGAAGATTGGAGGCTAATGGCTACGCCGTTAGCCTTCCAATCTTTGCTTCCTGTGGGGTAAACCCACAGGGGAGTTAATCTATCATTGTCAATTTATCTTGTAGAAACTACTCAGCTTAACTGTTATATATTTATCATATGGCTTGCACTCATTAAAAAATGAAATAATACGTGTAATGTATTTATGATAAATAAGATAAGTTGCAACTACCATGACTAGAAGACTAGAACCTAATTGAGTATAACCCAAAAAGAAAGGTGACAGTAATGAAACTTAGGATTGCATCGATGTTGATTTGCGTTTCGATTGGACTGACATCCGTCTGCCAGGAAGAAAAAGCGGGAAAAATCAAAAATGGGCAGGAGCCCACAATGAAGAATGTAAAATACGGGCCTTATGAACGCAACGTGCTCAATCTCTGGCAGGCGAAGTCGGAAAAACCGACACCCGTTCTCATCAGGATACATGGTGGAGGCTGGACAGGCGGCGCAAAGGATGAGGTCTTATCCGAAAAAGACGAATATCTTGACGCAGGGATTTCAGTTGTCTCAATCAGCTACCGTCTCACGAACACAGACATACTGCCGGCTCCGGTGTATGATGCCGCGAGGGCTTTGCAGTTCGTACGGTACAAGGCGAAGGAATGGAATCTGGACAAGAACCGCATCGCCCTCACCGGAGGTTCAGCCGGCGGATGTTCGAGCCTATGGCTGGCATTGCACGATGACATGGCAGATCCAGGCAACGCGGATCCTGTCCTGAGGGAATCCACAAAGCCAACCTGCATAGCCGTAATGAGCGGCCAGACCTGCCTTGATCCCGAATGGATAGAAAAGAACATCGGCCCGAAAGGCAACAAGCACCGGATGATTTTTTTATCCTTCGGCGCGAAAAGCGCAGAGGAGATGACTGAAAACAAGGATAAATACCAGAAGATGATAAGGGAATTCTCGCCGATATTCCATGTGGATAAAAATGATCCCCCCATCTACATGGAGTACGGCGGGGGCATATCAACGCCTGCCAAGGATCCAAATCACGGCATACACCACGGTATGTACGGAATCAAACTGAAAGAGGAGGCCGACAAGGTCGGATTGGAATGCCAATTGAAAATCAAGGGATATTCCGAATCGAATTACAGCAGCCCCCTTTCCTTCATAAAAGCCAAATTTTCAGAAGTCAAGGTGCAGGAAAATAAAGGGAACCTCTAAAAATTCGCATGTGGCGCGTTGCGGAAGATTTTTGAAAGCTCAAAAAGAATTTCTGAACGGAGGCGTATCAAGTAGATACGCCGAGAGAGGAACATTCTTCTTTGAGCCAAAAAGATCCGCAACCCGAAGGGAGA
>JBAZRS010000450.1:0-3656 GCA_041662825.1 Victivallales bacterium
TTCAGCAATACATTCGGCCCAGAGCCCGCTCATGCGTGAAATGTATCTCAGTCCTTCCCCGTTCAAAGCCAGGACCATGCCGGCGGAATCTCCGAACAGGCAGACATCCCCTTTCATTATCGATATGGAGGGGGTCATCGGGATTCTTCCGCCCCCCCTGCAGACGACTCTGCCGCCTATATTCTGCTCCTCTTTGAATTTACTGAAATCGGAAGGGGAAAAAGGCGTTTCTGAAAACGAACCAATCCCCACATTTATTCTTCCCTCCGGGAGCGGGAATATCCAGCAATATCCGATCTGCTCGTCAAGGATCTTGAAATAAAGGGAATCGCCATAACTGCAGCGGCTCTCTATTATTTCAACGTAACTTGTCCCGTGAAAACGGTTGCCGGGCCTGGAAAGGAATCCCTTTGCAAGAATGAGTTTCCGGTATGAGATGTCTGATGTTTTTTCACCGCAACGGAGTTTTACAATATTTTCCGCGGGATTGTGGGATATGTATTCGGCCTTCCGGAAGACCGCTCCCGATGCTGTCGCCTTTTTAAAGACGGCGGCATCAAGCTCCCTTCTGTCGGCGACTACATACGGGGATTTGAATCCTGATCTTTTCCCTTTTGCGGAGAGTATGATGTTGTCGACCCTGACATGCGGTATATCTATTTCGAGTTTTGCGAATTCCTCCGCCCTTATGCCGCCTGCGCATTTGAGGCGTGTTCCGGGCTCCGTCCTGTCGACAAGGACGACCCTGCCGTATTTTGCCAGTTTGCAGGCGAGAATGCTTCCTGCGAATGAAGCGCCTATTACCGTGAAATCGCTTTCCGGTGGAAATAGTTTGGAATCTGTATCCGTCATTCAATCTTCCTTTATAAAGAATCTCCAGCCCGAGCAAAGGATGTGGAAGTCCATTAGTAATTTCCCGCTGTTTGCAGCGTGGACAGGATGGATGTCAGGAGATTATTTATTCAGCCTATTTTTATCCATTTCTTTTCACGGTGGGACTGGTAAATCCCGAGGACGACTTCAACTGTTTCCCTGGCCGACGAGGGACTGACGAATAGTTCTTTTCCCGAGCGTACCGAGCCTATGAAATCGGCAATCTGAGATCCGTGATTCGGCCCGTAGTAACTTTTACCGACAATGTTCTCCGCCTTCTCGTTTTCAATTTTTTTCATTTCAGCCTGAAATGAATCGGCAAGGGTGGCGTCGTCAAGACTTATCCTGAGAATCTTGTCGTTGCGAATGTCAAGGGAGCCCTTTGTCCCGTTTATCGACAAAGTCTGATCCCATTCCAGTTTGCTTGAAGAAGTTGCGGAGATGGTTCCCAATGCGCCGTTTTTAAAGCGCAATGATGCGACAGCTGTGTCTTCCGTCTCGATGTGATTCGAATGTGTGAGGTTGGAATAGGTTCCGAAAACCGCTTTGATTCCGCCGCCGGTCCAGTTGAGGAGGTCGATGAAGTGTATTGCCTGGTTGATCAGCAGGGAGCCCCCCTCTTTTGACCATGTGCCCCTCCATTCGTCGGAATCATAATACCCGTCTGTCCTGAGGCAGTGGAATTGGAGGTCAATGGTGAGGATTGTCCCAAAGGCGTTTTCCGAAACCAGTTTTTTAATCAATTGATATATCTTATTGAAACGGTTCTGGAAGACAGGAGCGAAAACAAGGTCGCCGTGTTTCCTGTGGGCTTCGAACATGCTGTCAAGCCCCTGTTTTGACGATGAAAGGGCTTTTTCGCAGAGTACATGCTTGTTCCGCCTGAACGCCTCAATTGCAATCGGGGCATGGCTTGCATGATCCGTGCAAATTGAAATGCAGTCGAGTTCTGGATCCGCCAGAACTTCACGGTAGTCCGTGCAGACTTTCGGGATTTTATATTTTGAAGCAAGTTTCTCTGCTTTCTCCCTGACGAGGTCGCACGCCCAGAGAATCTCAACGTCATCAATAGAGGCGTATCCCTCCGCATGGGAAGGGGCTATGACGCCGCATCCTATTATTCCGCATTTTATCTTTTTAGACATTCATCCCACCTTGTTGTTTTTAAGGTTCCCGTAATTTCAATTCATGTTTTTAGCGTCGAGATACGCCTGGAGTATGATGCAGGCTGCTACGGAATCTATTCTCTCTTTCCGCTTCTCCCTCGAAACGTTTCCTTCGATGAGCATTTTTTCAGCGGATACGCTGGTCAGCCGTTCGTCAAAGTAATCCACTTTTATGTTCAGCTTGATTTCAATGAGTGCGGCGAGTTCCCTTACCTTGCCGGCGTGGGTTCCTTCGTCACCGCTCATGTGTTTCGGAAGGCCGATGACGATTTTACCGGCATTGACTTCGGTGTATTTTTTCACGATCTGTCCTGCGAGCTCCTCGATTGAAAGGGAATCGCACCGTATGAATCCTGCCGGCTGTGCAATATAGGCGGACGGATCGCTTACAGCTATTCCGGTTCTGACAGTTCCATAGTCTATTCCGATGACGCGCATATTTCTATTTCCTAAATGTCTTCACAATCGTCCAAAGGATGGTTGGATTGATGGATTATTGCATAACAAGATTTACTAATTGTCTCATAATTGTTTAGACCCCACCGACCTTGTGTCGGTGGTGAATAAGATTGGGGGGCTAGGGAGCACTCGCCCTAGCCTCCCAATCTTATTCACCAACGGGATAAACCCGTTGGGGTCTCTATTCTATTTCGAGACGATTAGTAATACCCAATATTCAACGGTAGTCCAAACCCAAAAATCCAGTGCTCCAGAAATCCAGCAATCCGTCGTCCTTCGGGACGACTGAGAATTTTCGATAATAAAGATGGCGAAACTATTTTATACAAATCCTTGAAATATTATAAGCAACTTATATTATTCTAGAGGTTCCCTAAAACATAATTGCGGGAAAATATTATGACACGCGTGGAAATTCCTTTTGACAAGTTTTCGGCTCCGGTTTTCAAATCCTGGGGCAGCGACTGGTTCCTTCTGACTTCCGGAAGCCTTGAAACCGGCAAATTCAACACCATGACGGTTGCCTGGGGGAGTTTCGGCGTTATGTGGCAGAAGCCTTTCGCAATGGTTGTCGTGCGCCCTAGCCGGCACACTTACAGTTTCATGGAGGAATTCGACACTTTCACGCTCTGCGCTTTTCCGGAAGAGTATAAGAAAGTCCTCAGTTTCTGCGGAGTGAAGTCGGGGAAAAATGTCGATAAGATAAAGGAGACTGGAATAACCCCGGCACCATCCCTTAAAGTCGAGGCGCCAGGATTTGAAGAGGCTGAACTGATCATCGAATGCAGGAAGAATTATTTCGATGATTTCCGCTCGAAAAACTTCATTGACTCCGCTATCGAGGGAAATTATCCGGGAAGGGATTACCACAGGGTCTACTTCGGGGAGATCGTCTCAATCAGCGGAGTGGGAAAATATATTGATGAAAAGTAAGGAAGAGAAAAAAACCAGGACAATCCTCCTCATGCGGCACGGCAAGTCCGACTGGGAGGAGGACGTTTCCGATTTTGACCGTCCGCTCACGGACAGGGGGGTAAATGATTCCCCGCTCATGGGCAAATTCCTCCTGAAATGCGGAAAACTGCCTCTTCTGATAATTTCCTCTCCGGCGAAAAGGGGCAAGGAGACGGCTGAACGCCTTGCCAAGTCATGCAGATA
>JBAZRS010000450.1:3666-4977 GCA_041662825.1 Victivallales bacterium
TCCCTCTATGAAAACAGTCCCGGCGAAATAATCAGGATTCTCCAGAAAATTGACGATGAAATAGATATCGCCATGATCATCGGGCACAATCCGTCAATTGAAGAGGCGACGAAGAAGCTATGCTTCAGGGAGATTAAAACAATTGAAAACGGAATCAAGTTCCCGACATCGGCCATCGTGTGTCTTGAAGTTGAAATAGAATCATGGGCGGAGCTTTATCCCGGAGACTGCACTATGGCATGGTTCGTCACTCCAAAGCTCGTGAAAGAGCTTTTTTAATACGGAGTTTCAATGCAAGCCTCCGATATTGACATGGCCGTCAGGAAATCCGAAGGAGGCATTTCCATCGACTGCTGGATCCAACCGAAAGCTTCGAGAACCGCCTTTTCGGGAATTCACGGGACTTCAGTCAAAATCGCAGTTGCAGCAACTCCCGAAGACGGAAAGGCGAATGCGGAATTGTGCGCGTTCCTGGGCAAGAAACTCGGGATATCCAAATCTTCCGTCCAAATAAAGTCCGGACAGTCTTCAAGAAGGAAAATAATTTTCTGCTCCGGCGCTTCAATGGAAAAGCTGCTGTCTGTCATCCAATAGTTTTTCTGAAAAATAAAAAATAATATTTTCTGAAAAACTATATCATCATGTAGTTATATCAGGCGAAAAGAACTATCTTTTAAGCGTACATGATGAATTATGCGGAACATAGACTTATTGCTGGATATTTTTCCAGAAAAACAATTCCTTTGTCTTTCTGGAAAAATATATCATATGTCATATAAAAAATGGAGACGCGCATGGGGAAATTATTCGGTACTGACGGAATACGCGGGAAGGCGAACACATATCCTATAACTCCCGAGGTCGCCCTGCAGGTCGGCAAGGCGGTTGCACACGTATTCAAGGCCGAAGGTCGCGGTTATTCAAGGGCTGTTGTGGGCAAAGACACAAGACTTTCAGGATACATGCTGGAGAATGCGCTTGCGAGCGGCCTGGTCAGCATGGGCATGGACGTGTACTCTGTCGGTCCGATGCCTACCCCGGCCGTGGCCCATCTCACTAAATCTTTCTGCGCCACCTGCGGAATCATGATTACCGCTTCGCATAACACGTCCGAAGACAACGGGATCAAGATATTCGACGCGAACGGTTTCAAGCTTCCGGATGAAATGGAAAATGAAATTGAAGCGCATATCCTCGGCGGGGATATAAAAAGCGCCCATGTGGGAAATGAGTTTCTCGGAAAGGCGTTCAGGATCGACGACGCCAGGGGCCGCTATATCGAGTTCGCCAAGGCGTCAATACGGAACCGCA
>JBAZRS010000451.1:0-4976 GCA_041662825.1 Victivallales bacterium
GAGATCACCACGTTGATTGAACGCGGAGTAATTAAGGGCGGGATGGTGCCGAAAGTCAAAAGCGCCGTCCATGCTTTAAACGCAGGCACAAACAAGGTGCACATGATTGACGGCCGGATGAGGCATTCCCTGCTCCTGGAAATCTTCACAGACCGCGGTATCGGCACGGAGATCATCAAAGATTAGATTTTCCTGAGCGAGGGGACTCTCTCAGGAAAATCTTCTTGGCGTCTCCTGTTTTTCCTGTTGGTTTTAGACTGACATCATCTATTTCCCGTGTAGTAAAACCACTGGATTGCTATCCATTCCGCAAGGAGGGTTGTAGGTGCCGTGCCATCCGACCAGCGTACGCTCAAACGAATCTGCGAAGTAGCGCGCTCCCGCTGGAATCTTGACGACGCCGCCACCATAAGCAACGCACATTGCTCCTGCCGCTCGACGTTCCTCCGCCTCTTCCAAAAGGTTACTGCTCGGAAGCAAGTTCGGCTCCTTGGGAGGGCTCCAAAGTGATTCCGCACCGTAGGAAGCTCGTCGAAGAAGTGCCGCCAAGGCGGGATACTTACGTTCATCCGCAACATCTGCAGCGCTTTGTCGTTCGCGGGAAAGTGTGTCGACTGCTGCGCCCAAACGAATCAGTTCGCGACATGCTGCCTCGTGCCCAAAGTATGCCGCCTGATGTAAGAATGTCCAGCCAGAAGATGGCTTTTGGTACCTGCTACATTCCTGCGCCAGACTGGGAGTTCGTCGCCACATGGATAGTACCTGCTCCCAGCCCCCCCGCTTCGCCTCCTCGTATGTACGCTCGATATGCTGTTGGTGTTCGCTCATGACTCCTTTATCAACGAATTTTTCCCGGTTACTTCCTTTAGAACCATAAGCCCCGAGTGAATCGGCAAGGACACCCCATATCTCATGATATGGCTTGTGCGTCTGTCCTGGCGTGTTATCAACACATGACTTGAAGTTGGAATAGTCAATATTTCTGCCAATAAATTCCATGACGGCCATTACCTCCTTCTGCCCCACAATTACCCGAAAGTGGTAATCAGCCGTGCGGCTTTCCAATATTTCTGCACCAGGCAGGGGCACCAGCTTGACGAGGTTTTCAATGTCGAGTTTCTCCCGGGATCTGATATGGAATTCATCATGCTCTTTGCGCACTATTGAATAGAATCCGTGTTTTGTCATCAGCCACATTACATTACCATTCTATTATCACTGGTTTATTGGTAAAGCTCTTTCAACATCTCAATCAAAAGCTTCTCGATTTCTATTGGCACTACCCCTGAATATTTATACTTCCAATATATACGTTTTGGAGTTGCCTTAAATCCTGCAGACTCAAGCATGGAAACCCATTTCTGCATCATATAATTATCCAATACCGGAAGGGATACGTCAATTTCATGCTTGTAGTACCATATGAAGCCTTCTCCGTCATGCTCGATAACATACCCCGCAGATGTCATGCGTTCTTTAAGGTTGAGATGCCTGACCATTGATAGCAATGTGCCATCCTTAGGGTTCTCTGTTTTGGTCGCTTTATAGTTTTCCATATAGTATTTATCAAGCCTAGAGCGGATTGCCAGCAGTTCCTTGTTATGGCCAGATTCGTCATCAAGCCATTTCTTGATCATTTTCCAGGATAAAATCTTCATGTTATCTTTCTGAATATACTCATCAAGATGGCCGGGATAATTTTCATTTACTCTTCTAAGAAGACGTTCGTCATCTTCCATGGTAACCAGATAGACATAAGCCCGTTTTTCATCCTTGCCGTAAATCAGGTTCAGAAGAAAAAGCTGGAAGAGTTGTCTCCATGGCTGGTAGATTAGGCTCTTATCGACAAAATCAGAGTTCAGTTTCAACTCAAGTGCGCAGCTGATATCCTTGAAGGAAGCATAGACATCGAACTCAGTACGAAGAGACATTGCGAGGGAGTAATTTACAAGTGCGAGCCTGTCACTATCTGAAGTCACATCCTTCACCCAAGGAGCATAACAGAATGAATCAAGAGATTTAGATTCCCCTATATCTAGGCATGGAATTCTTTCTTTCAACACCTTCATAATGCGTTTATCAAATTCATATTTATTATATTTGTCCAGTTCATATAAAGGAAATACATTGAATGCAACTTCTGACAGGGCTCCGCCTATTTTGCATTCGGGAAAATAATGTCTCAGGCATTTTACTATTGGAATTTCTTCAGATTTGAACAGGTAGGGGTTGGAAAGAGTCTCTATTATCTCCTTCTGCAACTGGTCTTCTCTATAAACAACCTCTGTGACTGGCTTCATCTTGGATACTCCTTTTTTATTGAAACAATATATAAATGCATCTTGGACATTCTACGTCCATATCGAACAAATTTCAATTATTTCCTTTCCAGATGGCAATGCGTCATTCTTACTTAAATAACGGGCAAGACGCCTGGGAGGAACACAGGCAAGATGCCTGTGCTATCCCCATCAAGACTGATGCATTACTCCAGATGCCAGTTCAAGCTACTGGATTACTTTATTTGAAGTGTATAATTCCAAGGAATAAATGCTGTTGTATAGTAATGAACAGCGATGCAAAAGGCTGCGATGTCAAAGTCGCCTCTGGCGGAAACGTTCAACCGCAAGAACGCTGTGTCCGCCCAGGAAAAATTCACATGTTAAATTTACAACCAGGCATTCTCCTCTTATCACCTTGAATTAAGGTTTACTCATATTAATTTTAGTTACTAAATCAAATGGAGGATTTATCATGACTGCCGCCACAGTATTTCAAAATATTGAACGTCAAGTTTTAAAACTTGATCAGAAAAAAAGAGCATATTTGGCAGAAAAACTGATATACAGCTTGGAAAAAGGTACGTCGGAAGAAGATCCAAAAGAAATTGAAAAACTTTGGGTATCAGAATCTAAAAAGCGTTATGCCAGTTATAAAAAGGGGAAATCCACTGCTGTTTCATCGGACGAAGCATTCAAAAAGGCGTTCGCTTCCCTCAAATGAAAAATACGATATTCCTCTCTGAAGCCCTAAACGAGATGATCGAGGCCGCACAATTTTACGAAACTCAGTCTCCGGGTTTAGGTCAGGATTTTCTTCTGGAAATTTATTCCGTAAAGGAGAAAATTACCAAATCTCCGATGATATGGGCTGAACTTGAACCTGGCATAAGAAGATGCCTCGCTACGAAATTTCCATACGCCCTTTTATACCATATTGATGAAGAAGATATTACAATGACCTCGGTCATGCACCTTAAACGCCGTCCAAATTATTGGCGCGAACGTTTGAGAAAGAGAAAAAGACGGGGTAATCAAAATTCCTATAATAATTAGGCATGCTACTCGATCGGTTGAAGTTTCGGGATCCGTTTTTCAAAGCTGCATATCCGCGTGTAACCGGCCGATTTGGCGAGGGCGATGGCTTCTGCGAAATTCGCAGCGACTTCATTTGGGGCGTGCGAATCCGAACCGAGAGTAATCATGAGATTGCTTTTATGGGCGAGTCTGATTATGTCCAGCGAAGGATAAATTTCCCTCACAGGTTTTCTAAGGCCTGAAGTGTTGAGCTCGATTGCCATGTTTTTTTCAGATGCCACGGCAAACACTTTCTGAATCAGCTTATTGATTTTGTCCATGGAAGCTGGATAATAACCGAATTTCTTTGGCAGGTCGAAATGGCCGATTATGTTGAATTTTCCGCTTTCGACCATCTGCAGGACCAGTTCGAAATATCGGTGCCATACTTTATCGGCGACTCCCTTTTCCCTCCATTTTTCCACGGTGTCCGGATTATCGAAGGGAAATTCGTCCGTGTAATGCACGGATCCTATGAGGTAGTCGAAATCCTCCTTGTCCAGGTTGCAGAACACCTCGTCCATCCTGCCGGGAACCCAGTCGACCTCTATACCGTATTTCACCTTTACAGAATTCCTGTATTTCTCCATGAGGTCAAAGACAATTTTTTTGTAGGACTGGAATTCACAGGGAAGCATCCTGTATTTCGGATCAAATCCGGAGGGCCATGGGCAGTGGTCTGAAAAGCCTATCTCCGAAATGCCGTTGCGGATGGCGGTATCAACGTATTCGTCCGGTATTCCCGTGGCGTGTTTGCAGAGGAAGGTATGGACATGATAATCTACTAACATAAATTTTTCACCTGGTGAATGCGGGCTCAGCCCACAACCAATTTGAACTTCCAACATTCAACATCCGACATTGAACATCGAATTTTAAATACATTCATTCGAAGTTGGAAGTTCGATGTTGAGTGTTCGATATTCAAAGGTTGAAACATGTAACTGTGAAAACCGACGACACTACGCGACTTGCAGTTTGCTCTCGAGCTGGGATATCTTGCGTTTCATCTGCTCGTTTGCGGAATATTCGTCCTGGATCCTGTTGAAGGCGTGTATTACGGTGGCATGGTTTCTGCCGAACGCCTCGCCTATCTCGAAGAGTGACTTGTCGGTCATCTTCCTGCAGAGGTACATTGCGATCATGCGCGGCATTGCGACATTCGCAGGACGCTTGCTTCCCGTAAGATCGGAAACACGGAGGTCGAAATATTCGGCGACTTTTTTCTGTATGGTCTCAACAGTAAGGCGCACCGCCGCCATTTCAGCGAGATAATCCTTCAGGACCTCCTGTGCGACTTCGAGATGTATTTCAACTTTCTTGACCGAAGAATAAAGTATAAGGCGCATCAGCGCCCCTTCAAGCTTCCTTACGTCAGGGCGGGTGTTCTGGGCGATAAACCAGAGGACCTTGTCGTCAAACTTTATCAGATGGCCTTCCTGTTTCTTCTTCAGGATGGCGAACTTGGTCTCCTCGCTGAAAGGGGTGATTTCAACAATGAGTCCCGAGACAAAGCGGGAGATGAGGCGGTGCTCCATCCTGTTTATCTCGGAGGGCGTCTTGTCCGAAGTCAGGAGAATCTTCTTGTCCTCGTTATGCAGCTTGTTGAACGTATTGAAG
>JBAZRS010000452.1:0-4407 GCA_041662825.1 Victivallales bacterium
GGAAGATTTTTGAAAGCTCAAAAAGAATTTCTGAACGGCCTGTCCCGCCGTAGCTTCCCAGCGAAGGGGGAAGGCGTATCGAGTAGATACGCCGAGAGAAGAACATTCTTTCTTGAGCCAAAAAGATCCGCAACCCGACTTGTCCCGGCGTAGCATCCCAGCGAAGCCGGAAGGGCGACAGATTCTTATGGATTCCGGCGTTGTCGCAAATCCAGTCACAGCCCGATACGGGGCTGCTCCTGGCGTTTGCTCCTCCTGTCCCCCGAAGCTCTCGGGCGAAGGGGGATGCTGTCTATCCATAATCTCCTGTCGCGCGCCATATGCCAATTTTCAGAGGTTCCCTTTAGTCCTACAACTCCACTATCAGTAGTTGCTTGTCGCATAACCCGGCTATGGCCGTGTTATGCGTCCAATCGGACTTTTTTTTAATAGCTTACAATTAAAGCCACAGTCAGGAATGCCTGTGCTACTCAAAGTCAGGAATATATTTGAAGGAAATCCTGCAGCTGTTTGGAATTGGTCATGGCAAGGGATATTTTAAAACACGGGAAGCACAAACACTATCATTCAGGACTTTAATAAAGACGAAACTGCCAAGAAGAACACGCTAAAGCCGTGAACTCCAACGGCAGTTTCAAAGAAGTGAATTGCACAAACATTGTCAACACTTGGCACTGATTACTGGTAACTGATGACTGATAACTCCTGTTTTTCCAGGATAAGGATTTCAAATGCAGATAAAGGTTGAACATAAAGACGGTGGCAGGCTTCTTGTGAATGCGGATTTCGCAGACATCCTTGACGCAAACGGGATAAGCTCCTTTGAAGATCTCTGGAACATTTCCGGCGAAGCCGTCAAGAATGTACTAAGGGAGCGGGGTACTGAAAGGGTGTTCCTCAAATCGCCGGACTCTTCTCCCCTGACGGAGGCGTATATAAAGCGTTACAGGCCCGAACCGTTCATGAGCCGCCTGAAGAACATGCTGTCGCTGAGACCCTGCCGTTTTCCCGGCGCCCTGAACGAGTGGGAGGCCGTCATTGCGTTCCACCGCATGAGCCTGCCGACCATGCAGCCTCTCGCCTGCGGGATGTCCGGCGGCAATTCCTGCATACTCACGCTGGGCATAACGGATTATGCCAGGGCCTCCGAGCTTTTTGCGAAATTCGCAAAGGGGGAGAGGGTGCGCAGGCGCAAACTCATAGGCAGGATAGCCGGACTGGCGGCCGGAATGCATCTGGCGAAAATGGCGCATCAGGATTTTTATCTCGTCCACGTGTTTGTAAGGGAGAAAGACGATGACAGCGTCTTTCTGATAGACCTGCAGAGGGTCATTTTTAAGGAGTCCTTTTCAGAGCGCTGGCGCGTCAAGGATCTCGCCCAGCTCCTGTTTTCGGCCGATAAGCTTGTAAGCAGAACCGATATCCTTTATTTCTGGAAGCTCTATACCGCTATGGCGGGAGGGGGAATGTACGGTGACAGCGCACTGGCCGGCAGGATTGTCCGGAAGGCGGCAAGAATCAGAAGACATGCGGGCTGAGTCTGAAAAATGCTGCATGCCTTGAACGGATCATAAATAAGATATAGATTAAAAATGAACTGTCGTATTAGTCTCTTAAAAGTTAAATCTTGTGTTTTCAACGCAAGATTCTGAATTTACTTTCGGATTTCGATATTCGATATTTGAATTTGGTTCCGGCTACGCCGGGTTAGGGGGGCATATGAGTAAGATTGTTTGCCGCGGCTGCAACGGTGTCATTGACACAATGGACATTGAGCCTTTCACCATCTGCAACTGTTCCGGTTGCGGGACGGAACTGGTTGTTCCGCTTGAATTGGATTATCTGACGCTGGAAAAACCTCTTTACGAAAGAAACATGCTGAAGGTGTACGAGGGGTTTGACAAGTCGCATGACATCGGGTCCGTGATCTTCATCCTCCATAAAGACAATCCCGAATTCAAGCAGTTCTATAAGATCGTCAAGGAGGAGGCCACCGCCCTCGCCACTCTTAAGCATCCGAACTTATGCCCGATAATGAATTTCGGCGAAATTGACGGGAATTATTTTGTTACGGAACCTCGGATGGACGGATATCCGCTTTCCGATTATTCTCCGGAAAAAAAGGGGCTTATGGATATCGAGAAGGTGATTGACATGTTCCATGCCGTTGCGCACGGGCTCGCGGTCGCCCATCACAAGGAATTCGTCCACCATGACTTATGCCCTGAAAACATCCATATTGACGCCAGGGGAAACGTGAGGACGAAAAACTTTTTCATATCGCGCCTGACATACGAATATCTCCAGAACAGGGAGGATGTCGCATACTCGGTTTCCCCTTATTTCATAAGTCCTGAAAAAGCGGAGACTCATGTCGAGGACAAGCGCGGCGACGTTTTCAGTTTCGGCGTCATTTTCTATTACATGCTCACCGGGAAATACCCGTTTTCAGGAAAGACAGACTTCGAAACCATCTACTCCAGGGTCAAGAAGAAGAAACCGCCCATGAACCAGGTTTTCAGCAATGAAAAGCCTATTGTTCTGACGGCCGGAACCGTGGATTATGTCGTCCCTGCGGCTCCGTCAGCTCTCCGGAAGGATATTCCCGAAGAAATAAGCAACGCTGTTTTGGAGATGCTTTCGTCACATCCGGTGCAGAGGCCCAGGTTCACTGAGATTCTCAACACGATAAATCTTTACAAGGCCAGGGAGGAGCGGGAGAATGTGGTTCACTTCGCCCAGAAGTCAATGGTGAGGGAGACCATAACCACAAAAACCAGGGCCATCCCGGTCATGAAAAACCTCTCCGGAGTTGAGCCGAAAAAGGGAAAAGAGATTTTATAAGGAATCCTCAGTATCCTAAAAAAACATCCGAACTTACGAACTCCGGAACTTACGCATTTTCGAACTTCCCGTTTATTCTTTCCTTGGAATTCTTCGGATGGCCGCATGCCGGGCATTTTTCTATTTCCAGAAGCTTGTTCAAGTATTCCTGGACGGCTGCCACGAAGGTGGCATGGCTCCATGTCAGCGGTGAGACTGAGAGGGGTGTGTTGTCGAGAGGGTTGACCTGTTCGGCGAGGACTCCGCTTGGCAGGGCGTGGTCGGAAACCCATTCCAGCAGGGACATGGCCTTTTTGAGATCATCAATCGTCTTGCTTGCGGCGATATAATACTGGGCCAGCCATAATGTAGTCACGAACCACGGATTGCCGGGAACATCCTGCGAGATGCGGTAATACTGGTCGTTTTCATAGCGCGCAATGCCTCCGACCTGCGTCCGGCACCATAATCTGTCGGATATCTGCTGCATGGTGCTCTTCACCTTTTCATCATCAGGGGCGTAAACTCCGAACGCGAATATTCCGAATAGGCTTGCATCAAGGGCTGGGTCGGTTTCAATTTCACCGTCCTTTCCGAAATTGATCATCCTGCAGAAACGCTTTTCATTCGGCATGTAAAGATACTTGTCCATCGCGCCCTTAAGTTCCCCGGCTCCGAAGCGGTATTCCTCGGAGAGCTCCGTTTCCCCGAAGAGCTCAGTGAAATTCGCCGCAGCGATGAGACCGCCGTAGACTGTTGAAGCGGTATAGGTCAGGATCCCGTGCCTTTCCTCCCAGAGATCGTAGCTCGGCAATGGAAGACGGGTGTCCGTATCGCGGTAGTTCATAAGGAAATTGGCGGCGTTCTTTATCAGCGGCCTGTAGAGGGGCCTGATGAATTCGATGTCTTTGAAAATCCTGAAATGATTCCATAGAGACCAGAGAACCAGTGCAGTTTCATCCTCCTGTATGGGCAGATGGCGGTTTTTGTCGTTAGACCACGGATGCCAGGAACTGCCGGGCATTCCGGACGGCGTGAACTTGTGATGGAAATAACCGTCTTTCTCGATGATTTTTGCGCAGAGGTTGAAAAAGCGCGTGCCGATCTCAGGATAGCCTGCAAGATCAAATGCGTATGCCGCCAGCGACGCATCACGGGGCCACATGTAGCTGTAGGTGTCGCGGTTGAAATATATTACATCGGAATCGTTTGCAGCAATGATGCTGCCGCAGTTGTCAATCTGCGTTCGGGCGATTAGCAGGCTCCGCTTGTAGAGTTTTGCGATATTCGCAGGAAGCAGATCGAAGTTCAGCCTTTCCTTGTCCGCCCAGAATTTCCAGTAGTCCACAGTGCGTTTGAAAAGCGCCTCCGGTTTCCTTTTGCGTACGACTTCATTAAGCTGCTGGACTTCCTGCCAGTTCCTTCCGACGCAGACCCAGTAGTAACAGATGTCTTTTTCTCCCGCTTCCAGTCGGAGATGTATGCCTGTCACCGAATCAACGGCCCCCTGCGCAATTGGATTTCCGCTCAGGACTCCGTCCTCGGCATCCTTCCAGGTGCCTTCCTGTCCCGGGACTTCCTTGT
>JBAZRS010000452.1:4417-4974 GCA_041662825.1 Victivallales bacterium
TCCCGAATTTTTTATTCGAGAAGATGTTGATCAGGAAATAACGTTCCCCCTTGAAATGGACAAGGTTGTTTGTTTCCGGACGGAAGGCTGCGGTGTCCCCGATTTTATTTCCGCCTATCCTGAAATCCTGGGCTATGAAAAGGCGTACGTCTTGCAGTTTGCCGGAATGGTTTTCAACGGAGATTTTTTTGATATAGATGTTTTCATGGAAGTCTACAATGTCGTTGGCGGTGATGCTGATTTTCAATTGCTCGTTCCTGAGAAGCACATTTGTGGCGAGCGTGTTGTCAAGGTAATCTGTCCTGACATCCCATCCCTGCGGAATCCAGCTGAAATCCCCGTTCACCCAGACGCCGAAGCGGAAAGGCCTGCCCTTCGTGTGATTCTCATCGCCCACATGCGGGAAAAAGAATTCGCGGAGCAGATAATCCCTGTCAAAGGCTATCAGCACGCTTCCGTTCCCAATTGGAATGTCTCGGGGCATGGCTTCCTCCAGAATCCGAGGCGGGCTTCGCCCGCAATGTCGAATATCCAGTAACCAACAAGGAATGTCCAAT
>JBAZRS010000453.1:0-3138 GCA_041662825.1 Victivallales bacterium
TGGAAATGCGGAGACGGGCTGACAATCAGCGCCGACATCTCCGGGAGGACCGGCTCTGTTTTCTGTTCTGTTCCCGTATCCTGTGCATTATTCATAATCAGCTGTGTTTTTTCACCCTTCTGCTCATATGTATTTCATGTTTTCCGCGTCTGAAATGCTGGACCAGCGGCCTGTGTGACGGACAGACATATGCGCAGCAGCCGCATTCCATGCAGTCCATGACATATTGCGATTCCGCCAGATCAAAACGGCTGTTTTCCAGCGACAGGCTGATTGTACCCGGTACAAGCCTCATCGGGCAGACATCCACGCAGCGTCCGCACCTTATGCACGCTTCGGATGTGTACAGCGACAGGGCTGAAGCCGGAATCAGGATTATGCCGGAAGTGTTCTTCATCACCGTGACTTCCAGGGTTTTCTGGGCGAAGCCCATCATGGGGCCTCCGAGCAGGACTTTTGCCGGCGGATACTTAACGCCTCCGGCAAGCGAAAGAACCTTGTGCACCGGAGTTCCGACCCTGATGAGCCAGTTGCCGGGGTTTTTCACGGGTTCGCCCGAGACTGTCACAATACGCTCTATCAGCGGGATTCCCAACTTCACCGCGTCAAACACTGCTGCGGCTGTTCCGGCGTTGTTCACAATGCAGCCGACATCCATCGGCAGACCACCTGCCGGAACTTTGCGCCCGCAGACGGCGTAAATAAGCTGCTTTTCAGCCCCCTGTGGATATCTGACCTCGAATAATTTAATCTTTATCCCGTATTTAGAGCAGTGAGGCTCAAGCACTTCCACCAGGTCTTTCTTGTTGGATTCGAGCCCGATGAAGACATTTTCAGCGGATGAGACTTTTGCGAGTATCGCAATCCCTTCAACCATTTTCGCGGGAAAATCCAGCATCAGCCGGTGATCCGCCGTGAGATACGGCTCGCATTCGGCGGCGTTTATTATAAGCGTGTCTATTTTCTTTCCAGCCGGAGGGGAGTGCTTCACATGTGCCGGGAATGAGGCGCCGCCCATCCCTGTGATTCCGGCGTCGGAAATCCGTTTATTCAGAATTTCCGGGGCGGTGAGCTCCCAGTTCAGCGGCTCAAGCCCGGATCCGGCTTCATCTTTGCCGTCGGAAATTATCTCAAGCGCCTCGGTCAGGGTGCCCATGGGGCTCGGAATTTCAAGCAGTTCTCCTACGGTTCCACTGGTGGGCGAATGGACTGACGCGGAGACAAATCCGGTATGTTGGGCTATCGGCTGTCCCTTTTTTACAGGATCCCCTTTTTTCACACAGAGTTTCGGATGGCCGCCTATGTTCTGATGTATGATTACCGTGTATTTGTCAAAAAGCGGTGCGGCATTCAGCGGAGACGACATTGAGATGTCCTTCCTTTCCGCCGGATGGATTCCGCCATAGAATGTGTTTTTCATTATGTTCACGTTTAAGGATTCCAAAGTTTGAATAATTCAAACATTAACATCCAACATTCAACATTGAATTAAAATTTAATTCATTCGAAGTTGGATGTTCGATGTTCAATGTTCAAATTATTTAAAGTTGCGGCCTCTGGCCGCCTGATTTAATTTCAGGGCTGTCCCTCTCTTGCGATGTGATCAGCCGCTTTCTTCAGGCAGCCGGTCGGACAGCCAGCCTTTTCAACTATGTCGGCGGCAGGTGGATTAGCGTAGTTTACCTGTACAAGGTTCAAGTCAACATGCATGTGCCTGTCCGATGCCGCCCTCACGCATTTTTTACAGGCGATGCAGGCGACCTTGCAGAGTTTCCTCTTCGAGGCCGCCTTCGCCTTCGCGCTGCAGAAGATATGAATATCGGAATTTGCCGGGACAAGCCTTATGAGTTTCTTCGGGCACACCGAAACACATTTCCCGCAACCGGTGCATATTTCAGGATGTATGATTGCAAGCCCCAGGTTCATCTGGATCGCCCCGAAAGGACATGATACGGCACAGCTGCCGTAACCCAGACAGCCGTATCCGCAGGCTTTTCCGCCCAGCGCCACAAGGGAAGCGGACAGGCAGTCATTTACTCCGTTGTAGTTGATTCTCTGGGACTGCAGGTCATTGCCGCCGCAAAACACCACGGCCACCTGTGGAGCTTTCACACTGGCGCTCACACCCATTAATTTTGCAATCCCGGAGACCGCCTCGGGGGACGATACCGGACATAAGCCCGGTACGGCCCTGCCGGCGACAATGGACTTTGCGAAGTCAGCACATCCCGCAAATCCGCATCCCCCGCAGTTCACTCCCGGAAGCATTCCCGCCACTTCCTCTATGCGCGGGTCCGTCTCGACTGCGAACGTCTTCGCAACGTATCCGATGGCAAGGCCGAAGATGACACCCGCTGCTGTAATTATGATTACTGAAAAGATTACTGTTTCCATCTTATGTCCTTATTTCACCAGTCCTGAAAATCCCATGAACGCCATGGCCAAAATTCCAGCTGTTATCAGCGCAATCGCGGTTCCCCTGAATATCGGGGGCACATTTGCCAGTTCGATTTTTTCACGCAGGCTGGCGAAAAGAATTATCGCCACCGCAAAACCTATGCCGGAGCATGTCCCGAAAACTGTCGAGGCGAGAACTCCCCTGGCTTCATTGGCGTTTATCGCAACCGCCCCGAGCACCGCACAGTTCGTGGTTATCAGCGGAAGATATATGCCCAGCGACTTGTAAAGGGCTGGACTCAGCTTCTGCATCATGAGTTCGACTATCTGCACCAGCGCGGCGATTATCACAATGAAAAGCAGTATCTGCAGAAATCCGAGATTCACGTCCTTGAACGGCCCTACTGACACCGGGCCGCTGAACAGATACTTGAAAACCAGAGATGTAAAGAACGATGCTATCGCCATCACAAATATGACAGCACCCGACATGCCAAGTGCCGTGTCAAGCCTCTTCGACACACCTAGGAACGGGCATATTCCGAGAAATTTCGACAACACAAAGTTGTTTACAAGAATCGCACCGATCGTTATGCTGAGAATTTCAGGATCCATTGTTATCCTTTGCAAAACCGCCTTGGAAAAAAATCAGTGCTCAATGTATTGCATTATGCAAAAAATGACAGGCCAGTTGATTGTTATAATGTAAAGTTCTTGTGCGGCACCGGCCGATAGGATCAC
>JBAZRS010000453.1:3148-4964 GCA_041662825.1 Victivallales bacterium
ATCCTCATAAATCCGTTCGTTCCGGGCCTGTGGAAGCTCCGGATGATGTTGAAGGGGGGACGAACAGGAATACGGCTTCGGCGCTGAAAGCGAATAATCTTATACGGGGGATTATGTCAAATGGTTTTGCCGATTTATCCGACACGCCGTTTCCGTTGCAGGATAGCTGTAATTCCAGGAAACTTGGATTCGAAAAGAAAATAATTTGCTTCCATTCATTAGAATCACTACAGTACCGATATTATTAGAACAGACTATTTCACGTCGTTGAAAACATAGTTACGGAGATACAATGTCCAAGAAAACAAATGCTTTGCCGGAACGGAACCAGATACCAGAAGACAAGACCTGGGATCTCGAAATCCTCTACAAAAACCTTTCCTCCTGGGAAAAGGATTTCAAGTCGATTGATTCCCTGCTTGCCGATTTCATGTCGTGCAGGGGAACGCTCAAAAAATCGGCGGAGAATCTCAAGACCGCATTAGAAAAAAACGACGCCCTGGAAAGGTGTCTGGAAAAAGTTCACACATACGCCCACCTCAAGGCCGACGAGGACACTGCGAATTCCGCAAATTCCTCACGGCTGGACAGGGTTACGGCAAAGCACTCTGAGATCGAGGGTGAAAGCGCCTGGCTGGAACCCGAGATATTCGAACTTCCCGACGCCAAACTCAAATCCTATCTCAAAGCACCCTGCCTTTCATTCTATAAAAGATCCCTTGAAGAACTTCTGAGAGACAGGCCGCACACCCTTTCGGAACCGGAGGAGAAAATCCTGGGGATGGCTTCCGACGCGCTGTCGACCCCTTACAAGGCGTTCACCATGCTCAGCAACGCCGACCTGAAATTCCCGAAGGTCCCCGACGGCAAAGGCGGGGAGGTCGAACTGAGCCACGGCAACTACATCAAGCTCGTGGAAAGCCAGAATCGCGAAATCCGCAAATCGGCATTTACCGCGATGTATGAGACTGTGTCAAAATTTCGCAACACCTTTGCCGCCATCCTTGACGGTGCAATAAAAACCCATACGTTCGATGCGAAAATCAGGCACTTCCCATCATCGCTGAGGGCGTCCCTGCATGAAGACAATATTCCCGATGAAGTCTATACGAACCTGATCAAAACAGTCCGCAGACGCCTGCCCTCGCTCCACAGTTACTTTGAGCTCAGGAAGAAAGTGCTCAAACTCAAGAAGCTGGACATGTATGACATTTACTGTCCGATTGTTCCCGACTGCGAGATCGAGATCAGCTGGGAGGACGCGTGCAGGTATGTGCGCGAGTCCCTCGAGCCGCTCGGTCCGGAATATTGCCGGATCATCGACAGGGCCCTGAATGAGCGCTGGATCGACGCGCTTGAGTGCAAGGGGAAAAAATCCGGCGCCTACTCAAGCGGCTGCTATGATTCCGTCCCGTATATCCTCATGAACTACAACGGCACGATGAACGATGTCTTCACACTCACGCATGAGCTCGGGCATTCCATGCATTCATATTTATCCAACAAGAAGCAGGACTACCATTACGCCAGGTACAGCATTTTTGCGGCGGAGGCGGCCTCCACCACGAACGAACTCCTGCTCCACGCACACCTGATGAAAATATTCACCGACAAAAAGATCCGTCTTTATCTCCATAACCGGCTCGCAGAAGAAATCCGCTGCACGGTTTTCCGCCAGACAATGTTCGCGGAATTCGAAAAACTGATCCACGAGAAAAGAGAGAAGGGAGTTCCGCTCTCCGCAGACGAACTTGCCGCCGCATACTTCAAAATCAATTCTGAATATCACGGGAGGTCAATTGAGCCTGACGACAAG
>JBAZRS010000454.1:0-4961 GCA_041662825.1 Victivallales bacterium
TTTCGACTATGACGGATACCCCCCCGCCGGCATCAAGAACAACCAGCGCTCTTGGTACCAGCAGCTGTTCCTGCAGACATACCCCAACATAGACATCAACAACGGCACGCAGCGCGCACCATACCAGAAACCGGGCAGTCATTTCCTGCTCTGCCCTTTAGACCTCAACCCGGCAGTATATGACATTGCATGGAGCTATACCGTCAATCTTGTCGTCTCGCCGTTTTTACAGCTGCCGGCGGGAACCTGGTTCCAGGATAAACCGAAGAGGATTGACGCGTTCAAAAAACCGGCGCAGGATTTCCTGGCTTATGACGGATGGAGGCCCGGATCAGGCGCAGGAATCGGCGCCAACATGAATTTCTTCGCCTCAAACCATCCGACCTGGGTGGGTTCGCGCACCACTTCCGTGGCTGGCGGAGGTCTTATGGTTCATGGCGGCAAATTCAACATGCTGTTCTTGGACGGCAATGTGCAGGTCGTCAAACATACGGATATATATAGCGGCATCACCCAAAAGCTGTACTGGGGCGAATAATCCGGTTTCTGCATGCTGGAATAAAGGCGCTTGAAGCACAAGTCAATGGATTAATAATAAAAACGGAGTAAGAAATGAAAAAAAATCAATTTCCAGACGGCGCAGCCTTCTCAAGGCGCAACTCTTTCACACTCATTGAGCTCCTGGCTGCCTGCCAGCCGACCTGTCCCTCGAAGCTCTCAGAGCGAAGTGGGAAGCCCTGGCGTAGGCCAATTCAATCAGTGTTCACCCTGATTGAACTGCTTGTCGTGATAGCGATCATCGCCATCCTTGCGGGGATGCTGCTTCCTGCGCTCAGGGCGGCGAAGGAAACTGCACAGTCGATTTCCTGCATGTCGAATCTGAAGCAGATCGGCCTGGGAGTGGAAAACTACCTTTCGGACTACAACCTGATATATCCGCCGTCAATCATGAGGACAGGCGGATCGGCCCAGTTCCCAATCAATCTGCCGAGAAACTGGCATCAGCTGACCGACGAATATGTCACAAGGAAGCTACAACCTTTCAATGTGAGCTGGACCATGGGCTTCAGCGAAAAGGATTTAATACCCGTCTGGAACTGTACAACCGATTTCGCCGTATGCCAGAAACCATGGAATTACGCCGGCACCATCAGCTACTTCGGCAGCGCATATATTTTCAGGGCCTGGACCACTGCTGATGGAACCACCGATACGGGTCCCATAAGACCACGCGGAGTAAACGGCAACGGAAAAGGACAGACTACCGTATCGCAACTCCAGAATCCCACCAAGACACTGATGGTCGGACACTGGATGCATTCCGCTTTTGCCAAAGACTGTGCGATGACCTTGTCCAGCTATTCGGCCTGGAACAATTCATGGCGAAGCTGTGTCAACAAAGGCACCGCGCCAAACTACGGCGGATCGCCGGGCTGGTTCCACAGGCTCCACGGCGGCGCTGCAAACTATCTCGCCGCAGACGGACATGTCTCCAAGCTTAAGTCCACAGAGATCGGCGACTGTGTAAATCCGGGCTACGGATACCCCTCAGGCGAAATGTTTTTTGTTCCGCCTCCTCAAACCGACATAAACTGGTAATGTAAAACATGTTAGCAGGAACGGATAAAAATGAAAACAAATCCAGAAAGCCGTCTTTTATTGTTTTGGATTTTGATTCTAGGATGCGTATCGCTTGGAACTTCCGCCCTTAACTCTGCGGAACCTGCCGTAAAACAGCCCGTTTCACCCGGCTGGGCAGTCCATTACTACGGCGAACCGACATTCTGGCTGCATGCGGGTGTCATAACAATCCCCGGCGCTGAATTTAATCTTGACGTCAACCGCCTGAAATGGCCTGCCAACAACTGGGACAAGGCGAAGGGACCCGTCTTCCACCGCAATTCCGGCGCGTCGTTTGCGGCCTACGCAAAACTGAATGTGCCGCAGGCCGGCGAATACCGATTCCTCGCGGAGAATGGACAGGCATTGCTGCGCGTAGGCGGACGGCAGGTCGATCTTGACGGAAAAACTCCGCTCTCCCTTCCGGCGGGCGAAACAGCGCTTGCCCTCTTCATAAAACCAGCCCAGTGGGGAAAACCCGCCGACAACACGGTAAAACTCCGCCTGCTCTGGCAGACGCCCGGCTCGGACAAGATGACGCTGATTCCTTCCGAGGCCTTGAGCCACGATGACGCCGACATGAAACGAGAGCAGGCATATGCGCCGGAATTTCCGCTGAATATAGAACAGGGAATCGAACGCTATCACGCACAACGCCGCTTCACAGTGGATCTGCCTGAATCCGGCCTCTATGAAATCGCATCCCATTTCGGCGGAGTCCCCCGCCTCTTCCAAGTATGGTTGGACGGCAAACCGCTGCTCTATGTCCAGGGCGACCGGGCCGGAGTTAAAGACCCTCTCTACTCGGCCGCCGACCTGACCGGATCAAGCGACAGCCAGCGTCTGGACTTCCTTCATCGCGCCCGTGCGGTGAGGCCTTTGTCAAAGGGAAAACACACCTTGGACGTCTACGCCCATTACGGCCCATGGATATGGGACGATGAGATGAAGGATGCCATGCAGTCGTTCAGGGTGGGTTTAACCCGGATGGGCAAGGCCAACCCGGAGCAGTCCCTGGCCGTCTACCCCAAGGATCGGGAGGACATGGTTTTCAAACGCGGCGAACCTTTGAAGGTCGGCATTGAACAGGCTACTGACGCTCCGCAGGTCTACAAGATGGAAGTTGTCGAACAGCGCGGCGACGGCAAGATTGCCTGGCAGAATGAAATCCGACTGAAAGGTGACAGGGATTGGGCAAAGGATGAATTCCGCTACCCTTGCGACCGCGAGGGTGCGTTCGAATATTCAGTGCGCGATTCCGCAGGCCGCATCGTGGACGGTCCTTGGGCGTTCGTAGTGATAGATACCGCTCCGATCACACGGCCACGCCAGACGGCTGACGGCAAAACTTGCGAAATCCGCAGGGAGTTGGTGGACAGCGTGGACTGCACACTGGCAGAGGAAACCGCTCACAAGTTCCGGGACAACGGAACCAGCCAGGTCGTAGACAGCCCGAACGGCCGCTACCGCGCCACAGGCACGGCCAAGTTGCGCCCTATGGGTTATGTAAAGGAAGGCGACAGCTGGCGGCGGGTCAAGCCGGATGAAAAACAGGAAGCGGGATACTACGCCGCCGACTGGTTCGCCTACACGCTCAAGGTCAAGAATCCGGGCAGGCCGCACCTGGTGGTCGGGCAGGTTCCAAACGATGTGCGACGCCTCGTCTCGATGTACGCCATCGACCAGATCACGGGACACTACAACGGCTGGGTGCTCGATGCAGGCGATGCACCTGAGTCCGGCCCGTTCAGCCCGCTTTCCTTTGTCGTCTGGCCCAATGGCGACGCCATAGATGTCAGCGTATGGTGCAGCAACAACAACCACAATTCCACGCTCAACCGGCAGGGTGCCATGGCGAAGATAGAACTCTTCGAGCTGCCCGACGGACTGTCGCCGCTTCCGGAAGCCTCAGGCGGCTGGGCGGCCCAGCCGGAGTTCGGCTGGAACGGCGAGCAGGTCAACCTCGGTGTGAACGAACGGACGATGCCGTCCCTCTGGCCTGGGAACGATCCGGTTCCCGGACAGCTGCACCGCAATTCCTGGGACGGCGCAGCGTATCACGACTGGCGCGCGTTGCAGAGCTCCTGGGAGCGATTCGGCCAATTTTCTGCGTACCGCGGTGACAACATCTGCATCACGCCGGTACACTCCTACGGCATGAATTATCTCCAGGGGGACGCCGCACAGATGCTCCCCAAGTGCTGGGACATCTACAGCAAGGGTTACCGCGCCAGGGTCGTGGATCCGATGGACAGGGATATTTTCAAGATGATGCTGCTCACCGCACAGAAATACGGTGTCCGGCTGGTGGCCGATTTCGTGGTCCACCGCCTGGAAGGCACCGCTACCCTGCTGGCCAAGCAGGCTGGCGTTCCGCCCGAAGGAATTCTCCTCACCGACGATACAGGCAACCCGTGGGTCGCAGTCAACGGAATCCGTATGCTGAATCCGGCGAATCCAATCGCCCGCCGTTACATGGTGGACCTGATGGACGCCCTGGGCCGGCAATACGGCTCATCTCCCGCCTTCGCCGGTGTGCGCACCCGGCAATGGACCGGATGGCCGTCAGGCCTGGACGCCTGGTTTGTCAACGAGAAACTCGGATACGACGACAACACTATCGCGCTGTTCACAAAAGAGACAGGAGTCAAGGTGCCGGTGACCGCCATGGACAACACCCGCTTCAAGGCCCGCCGCGATTTTCTGCTAGGGACACAGCGCGAGGCCTGGCTGGACTGGCGCTGCCGGAAAGTCCTGACGCTGCGCGAGGAAATGCTCGCCGCATTGCGCAAATATTCACCTGATGCTCGCCTCTTCAGCGACGCTCCCCTCTTCCGCGAAGGGGGATTGGATCCTAAGATGCTGGCAGGGCGCCGTGACCTGGGCTGGGGCGCAGCAGAAGGGAAATTCGGCGGAGAAGGCGTCGAATGGAACTTCCCCGACCCAGTCGAATTTGCCAATTTCGATGTGCGTGAGCCGGAATCGCTTCGCCGGACACTGAAGAACCTGCAGCCTACGGGCCGCGCATATCCCGAGGGCATGAACTGCAACCAGTCCTACCGTTCTCATCCGTATCAGCTGGAAGGTCCGGCCATGGCTCTGGCGGACGGAAAACTGGAGACTTGCGTATACGGCGGACAGTGGTGCCTGCCGCCTGCCGACGAGGGACTGCGGCGCTTCGTCCAGGCCTGGCGCGCGATTCCCGCCCTAAAATACAGCATATACAAAGGCGAAGGCGGCGAACAGAGTCCGGTCGCCTGCTGGTCTGCGCCTGACGGCCGGGATCTTGTGCTCTACCTGGTCAACCGCACGCCGCGTCAGCGCCAGGTGGAAATAGTCTT
>JBAZRS010000455.1:0-4961 GCA_041662825.1 Victivallales bacterium
AAAATACAATTTTCTATACGATTAACTTAGGAGTTCCAATGCTTGATACCGATACCAAACGCCGCATAGACAACTGCCGAGACATCCTCGTCAGCAAAGTCCCTGATCCGAAATCCCAGGTTGAACAAATCACCATCGCACTGATCTACAAGTTCATGGATGACATGGATGCCGAAGCCGAGGAGCTCGGCGGAAAACGCAAATTCTTTGCCGGAACCTATGGGAAATACGGATGGTCGAAGTTGATGGCGTCAAATATGGGCGGTGTTGATATTCTTATGCTCTATTCCGAAGCCATCCAGAAAATGAATGAGAATCCCGGTATTCCACCGTTATTCCGAGATATCTTCAAGAATGCCTATCTGCCATACCGCGATCCCGAAACACTTCGGAGTTTCCTCAAGGAAATCAATACTTTCAGCTATGACCATTCAGAAAAGCTTGGTGACGCCTTTGAATATCTGCTCTCTGTACTTGGGAGTCAGGGTGATGCCGGACAGTTCCGCACACCGCGACATATAATCGAATTCATTGTTGACATAATTGATCCGAAGAAAAACGAAACCATTCTCGATCCCGCCTGCGGCACCGCCGGATTCCTGATCTCCGCATATAAACATATTCTCGATGCAGCAAAAAAGAGCACCCCGCTGACTCCCGAAGAGAAAAAACGACTGACAACTAACATCCACGGCTATGATATCTCACCAGACATGGTGCGGCTTTCGCTCGTTAATCTATATCTTCACGGATTTCCAAACCCGCGCATAGAGGAATACGATACTCTAACTAGCGAGGACAAATGGAACGAATATGCTGACATCATCCTCGCCAATCCCCCTTTCATGTCACCAAAGGGTGGGATTAAGCCACATAAAAGATTCTCAGTTCAGGCAAGCCGCTCCGAAGTATTGTTCGTTGACTACATAGCCGAACATCTCACACCGACAGGCCGCGCCGGGATAATCGTCCCCGAAGGCATCATCTTCCAGAGTGGCACTGCATACAAGCAACTGCGCGAAATGCTGGTAAAGAATTCACTGATTGCAGTAATTTCTCTTCCCGCAGGCGTTTTCAATCCTTACTCAGGAGTAAAAACTTCAATCCTCGTACTCGACAAGAGACTCGCGAAAAATCGTGATTCCATTTTTTTTGTAAAAATAGAGAACGACGGCTTCGGCCTCGGCGCACAGCGCAGGGCGATTGAGAAGAGTGAATTGCCGGAAACCATCAAGATAATTAAAGAATGGGTTAACCACGAAACATCCGCCTACGATGAACTACGGCGCGACAAGCCCGAAAGAAAAAATATTCTAGTTGTTCCAAAAGAAAAACTTGCGACAAACGGCGACTACAACCTTAGCGGGGAAAGGTATCGGGAAATTATCATCGCGCACACTCAATGGCCATTAGTCCCTATTTCTGAAATCTGCGAATTCCGAAGTGGTCTTTGGAAGGGTGAAAAAGAACCAGTGCGCGTAGTAAAGATTCTGCGGAATACCAACTTCACAAAAACCGGCTTCTTAAACTTGGAGGATATTGCTGAGCATCCGGTCGAGATTAAGCAACTTGAGTCTCGCTTGCTTAAGTACGGCGACATTATCCTTGAAAAATCTGGTGGTAGCCCGATTCAACCCGTAGGTCGTGTTGCACTTTTTAATATTCCATATGGCGAATATTCCTACAGCAACTTCACATCACGTATAAGAGTCATAGATGAAAGAGCGAATTCTTTCTTTGTCTGGCTCATTCTGAATCAGTTTTACCAAACAGGAAAAACTGAAGGATTACAAAAGCAGACAAGTGGGATCAGAAATCTCGACAACGCCGCCTACCAACAACTCCAAATTCCCCTTCCTCCATTGGAAATCCAAAAGGGAATTGTGGCAGAGATTGAAGGCTACCAGAAAATAATTGACGGCGCCCGCACCGTCCTCGACAATTACCGCCCACACATTCCCATCCACCCCGATTGGCCGATTTCCACTTTTGAAGCCGCACCTTTTCAGATCATCGATGGGGACAGAGGAACAAACTACCCAAGCAAAGAAGATTTTTCTCCTGCGGGGTATTGTCTCTTCTTGAATACAAAGAATGTTCGTTCTGATGGGTTCAAGTTCGATGAATTGGAGTTCATTAGTGCGGAAAAAGACCATGCCTTACGAAAAGGTAAACTTGAGCGTGGCGACGTATTGCTTACCACTCGTGGGCCAATTGGAAATACAGCTCTTTATGACGAGTCCGTCGAGTTTAATCACATACGAATCAATTCCGGCATGCTTATTTTTCGACCAGATTCAGCCAATCTATCGAGTAGTTATCTTTTCCATTTCTTTCAGTCGGAAAACTTCCGAACGCAGAGGGAAGCAATCGTTTCAGGTGCCGCACAACCTCAGCTTCCAATTCGTATTCTAAACGATGCTAAAATCCCCCTCCCACCCCTAGCCACCCAGCAAGACATTGTCGCCGAGATCAAAGCGGAGCAGGCGCTGGTCGCCGCCAACCGCGAACTGATCGCCCGCTTTGAGAAAAAGATCCAATCCACCCTCGCAAATATCTGGGTAGTAGAAGGGTCAACATGAAGTTTGCAGAATTCGACCAATATTCAGAAAACATGCTGATGGCTCAATATGATGTGTCCGAAATCATCAGCCATGAACTGATGAAAGGTGAAGTTCGCGAGGACTTCCTGATAAGCACCCTCGAGTCATGTTCTGAGCCAAAGCCTTACTTCGGCAAAGGCACATTGTCGGACGGAAATAACGACGCTGGACAATTAGATATAATCCTTTGTCGCCCCCATTCCCACCTCCGCAGATTAGGAACACAATGTTTTGTTTCTAAGGATGATGCGCTTTGCGTAATAGAGGTAAAAGGAAATTGCACTGGCGCAGATTTAAAGAGAGCTGTGAAAAAGGCTGACTCTATCCGTAGTCTTCAGGGGCTCGCCACACCCCATTATGGTGTCGTATGCTACAAAGTAGCACTTGAGTTAAGGACTATCATGAACCGTTTCGGCTACTCCTTTGATCAAGCAAACAACACATATTTCGACAATGCGGCCATCCCAAACGAAGCTGGAGAAGATTGGCGAAATCTTGAATATCAAGAGCTGGATTTTTTCATGTCACTAGAGGACGATAAGAAAGTCTTCCTTAGGAAGTATGAGTTTATGCCGGGCAAATATCGTTTCATCCGTTCAGTAGGGCATCCGTTAATTAAAGAACTATTTTCAATGATGCGAGGACTTTGGATCCCAGCTCATCAGGTACCTGCACCGTGAAGAAATGCATTATCCTGAGATTGCCAGGGAAGAAATACCAAAGTTTGAGTTTTAGCTACTAGATGGCATATTACCGGTATTTCTCACTAATTTAATCTAAGGCATAAGATGGACAATCTTTTTCTCAAAGCAACATTAAAAGGTCAAAGATTTAATGAGCATACTCTTCCTTTGCAACTAGCAAGAGATTTTATTGCTTATGAAGACCTGATTGTCGAGTTGGCCAAGCACATATATAAAAAGGATTATCCTGACCGTGAAAGAGTACTCCGTGGGTTCACCGAAGGATTTTCTTTGCAATTGAAGAGCATAGGAGAAGGAAGTACTGTTATTGTGCTAGAAAGACAGTCGGATCCTGGCATTCTTCTGAATACTGATTATTTTACAATGGCTCGTGATCTGGTTAATGAACTCATTCAAGGTGTCGAAACCTCTCAAAATATCCTTAAGGATTTTCCGGGACATTTGCTTTCATATTTCAACAAATTCGGACAATCCATCCTAGATGATGAAGAGCTTGAATTGTCTGCTCCGAGCAAGGCCTCTGTTATATATACCCGCAAAATTAGAAAGATATTAGTAAGTAGATCTAGTAAGCCTGAAATTTCGGACTGGATAACATTACGAGGGTCAATAACAGAAGCTGATGCAAAAAAGAACACCTTTACAATTTTACCCATAGCAGGAAGACTTCTTCCCACTGAAATTCCAGAAGGTTTTTGGGAAGTTATATCGCAAGCCTTGAACAATTATCGTATAGAACAAGGAAAAGTGGCTGTCCAATGCCTTGTTGTTTATGATTCGATGGGAATGATAAAGCGCATTGATGAAATAAAACATATCGAATTTCTTGATCCTTTGGATCTACAGGCTAGAACTGAGGAGATTTCACTGTTGAAAAACGGGTGGATGGACGGAGAAGGCGTGCCTCCTACAAAAGAATTTCTCAAATGGCTTACTGATTCATTTGCCTCATTTTATCCTGGAGATTTGCCTTTGCCCTGCATATATCCGACTTTGGATGGAGGAATTTCTCTGGAATGGTCTAATCCAAATAGCGAAATATCCCTGTTGATCCCACCAGACCATAAGAAATGCTTATTATCCACTCTTGTCATCCCTGAAGAGAAATATGAGGAGAAATCCATAGAGCTTAGCATTGAAGATGGAAGGAACTCTTTGTTTAACGCCATTCGGACTCTTGTTGTGGAGGTTGGCAAATGAATGACCAGACGTTGCTTCTCAGGCAAATCCATCCATCATGGATTCAAAACGGACAGCCATCAAGTTTGGCGTTCAACCCGTCTAAGAAAGACGATAATTTGCTTTCCGTCTACGACGGTGACTGTATTACAGCAGAAGACGCATACCTTCATTACACGACAACACTCAGACTTGGTTCAGCCTGTGTATTTGGTTTGGCTGTGTGTGAATGTACTAGTGAAGGATTATTTGCAAAAAAAGATCCCCTGCCAGATTCAGCTTATCATGCCGTCATAGATTTTTCATCATGCACGAGTGAATCTATCAAAGACCGGACTGCCAAAGCATTGAAAAGTAAAGCTATTGCTCGTGGATGTTTATTTCAATCATAATATTTCACGAATACCATAGTGAGTGCTCTGCGGCAATACTGAGCACATTCCTGTTGTTATCAAAATAGTCTATCAATATGTTC
>JBAZRS010000456.1:0-4955 GCA_041662825.1 Victivallales bacterium
CATCGATATTTCCGGAGGTGAAGTCGGTGATAGTCGTGGGGAAACGCATACCGCGCGGTGCGCTTCGCGGTGTCGAAGAGGGGACGCAGTTCAACACGTACAGTTCATACGGCTATTCATGGCTGGAGGACCGCTTCCTTGCCATCACTACAGTGAAGGTCTCGGAGTTCCTTGAGAACAACAGGTGGGAGGCGATACCGATGATAAACCTGCCGCTGGAAATGGGCCCCATGGGGGTTCCTGTCCGCCCCGGCAATCCCGCGCCGAACGTGCTCGTGGATTTTGACGATGCTGCGGTACGCGCGGGACTCGGCGAGATAGGATATCTCGGGGCGTTCGTAACGCCGGAGTTCGGCACACGGCAGCGTTTCTATCTCATCCTCACAGACGCAGTCCTTGAACCGACTCCGTTCACTACCGATACAGTATGTGAATGTTCGAAGGAATTCTCAAAATACTGCCCGCTCGGTGCAATCGACACCGCCAAGGAAACAGTAATCGACATCGCCGGCAAGAAGATGAAGGTCGCCGCAATAGACTACAAGAAATGCGCCCAGTGCAAGAACGGGGCTGTCGGCAACCGTCGCCATTCCTCCGGGAAGCCAGACCGTCTTGCAGCCGTATGCATGCGGTCATACATGGTGCACATGGAGAAGAAAGGCGAAGTTAAAAACACTTTTGTCAACCAATTCCGCACCCGTCCCCCGTGGGAAGTGCGTGGCGAACGCGAGATAATCGGTGAAGGGCATGACATTGAATAGGTTTTTACAGAAAAAGGAAATAACCATGAAAAAACTTACGAAACAGATGATAAAAGAGTTCGCCCTATCTCAGGGGCTGGACTTATTTGGTGTCGCCAATATAGAACGCTTCAAGAATGCGCCGTTAAACATGAGTCCGGTATCAATATTTCCCGGGGCGAAATCGGTGATTGTTGTTGGCAAACGGATACTTCGCGGCAACTGGCGCGGGATCGAGGAGGGGACATACTGGCCCACGTACACGTATTTCGGCTATCACGGACAGCTCAATACGACGTTCATACACACGCCGATGTTTGAGACGGCATGCCTGATCGAAGATTCCGGATTTGAAGCGGTACCGGTTTATCCGGGTTGTACTGCCGATGATTTTGAGCCGCTGGGAGAACCGCTCCGCAAGGGCGGGCTTGCTCCTGACGTCAACCTTAATATCCGTATTGCCGGGGTGGCGGCTGGCATCGGCGAAATCGGCTGGGCGAAGGTGTTCATGACTAAAGAGTTCGGCCCGCGCGTACGACTCGCCTGTATCATCACCGATATGGAACTTGAGCCGGATCCACTCGTGAAGCCGGGCTCCATCTGCGACAAATGCATGCAGTGCGTAAAGGGCTGCTCCGCCTGCGCAATTCCCCATGTCAGGGAAAAGAAAACCGTCAAAATAAAAATCGAGGATCAGACTTATGAATGGGGTGATGTGCACATGGGGCGCTGTACCATGAGCTACCATGGAGGCGATTCGATGACTTCACCTTTCATACATCAGGACTTTCCCGGATGGAACATTGATGTCACAAAACAAGATCTGAGCGAGGAATCGGCATACAAGTTCGCGTGGACCCTTTCGCAGGGAGGATGGCGTAAAACAAAGGAATATCCGTCCGGCTGGATAATAGAGGGACACCATTATCTCAACCAATGGGGTGAGGCGGGAAGTTACGGCATTGAGGGATCGCGGGGCTGTATGCGGAGCTGTTTCAATCACCTTGAGAAGAAAGGAGCCATAGGGCAGACATTTGAGAACGGGGAGTTCATCAAACGAGACCGCTGGCTCCTGCCGGCAGAAGTGCCGGCGCGGAAATGTAAAATTGACTAATGTTAACGGCTCCTGTTGGAATTCCAGCAGGAGCCGCTTTTAATTCAACGATTAGGAAATTGTATTATTGCACGTTTGCGCCCTTTGCGCCTCTTGCGTTAAGAAAATTAACGCTTAATAATTTTGTGTATTATTTCCAGTCTTTCTGGCTGTAGTCCCTGTAGAAGTCGGCACCGACGCCGATGAGCTTGTCTTTTTCAAAAACAAGGGGCGTGCATTCGTCGCTTGTCACATTGCCGTCCGACCATTTTGAGTCGGTATAGTAGAAGAGGACGTTCGGTTTGCAGTAGATTTCACCCTTGACCGGTTCGCCCATTATTGAGAGTACCTCTTCCCTGGGCATACCCTTTGTGAGCTTCTCGACGTTCCCCCTGTTCTTCTTTGCCTCGAAATACGGCGCGCAGGATGTGAGGGAAAAAGATAATATTATAAGCAGGATTGCAGGATTTCTGAACTTCATGACACCGCCTTTTCGTATTAGGAATTTTCGTAATATAATGCATGAATATAATTACGCCGTTCAAATTATTATTAAATTGCATCAAAGATTTCATCGGATTTTCATTTTAAAGGCTTGAAGATGTCAATACATGTTGCTATTATAGCAACATGCTGCCTTCTCAACCAAATGAAAGCCTTATTGACGGACTTGCCTGTCTCCAGGCCGTTGCAAGTTCGGGGAAGCCTATTGGCGTAAGGGAGACCGCCAGACTGCTCAATCTTGAGCCGACCAGGGCGCACAGGCTGCTGAAAACCCTTGCACACCTCGGAATCGCAGCCCAGACTCCTGAAAACAAATATGTCCCCGGTCCCGGAATGCACGTGCTGGCGGCCCAGTCGATTTTCGCGTCAGGACTTGTCAGGAAATCACTCCCCCACCTCGAGATCCTCCAGCGGTACGGGCTCATTGTCGCACACGGTGTCCTCTGGAAAGATCAGGTCAGCTATCTCTTCCATGCAGACCCGGGAATGTCGGTTGATCGGGCTTTGGGCCGCATCGGCCTCCATCCGGCAACCCGTTCCAGCATCGGGATGGTTCTCCTTTCCAGGAATACCGACAATGAAATCAGGCAGCTTTACAGGGGGAGGGATATTCCGGGGTATCCGGATGGAATCGGAGGACTCCTTGAAGAAATCTGCGAAATACGCAAAAACGGCTTCGCAAAAATAAAAGCGGACAATACCATGAGCCTGGCGGTCACGGTGGGAAATCCCGCTCATTCGGCAATCGCCCTGTCAGGAAAAATAGACTCATCGGAAGTAAAAAAATATTTTAAGATATTGAAGGATACGGCTGATAAGATTGAAGGGCCGAATTTATTGACAAATACAAGAAAATCTTGTTCCGGCGATATCTCTTGTTGGAGTTCAAACTTTAGTTTGTTTTTAGTATTCAACATGTTAGACACGCTAAAGCCGTGAACTCCAACATAATCAATCAGCCCTGAAAAGGAAATTTTACAATTGCCTAAATCATGAGGAGTTAAAATGAAGGCGAAGAAATATGACGTGCTTGTATGCGGCGGAGGTCCGGCAGGAGTTTCGGCGGCATTCGCGGCCGCCAGGATGGGTGCGAAAACTTTGATTGTGGAGCAGTTCAACTGTCTCGGCGGAGTAGCTACGGCGGGCGGTCACGGCCACATCTGCCGGTATTCATCATGGGGAACTTCAGAACGTGTTGTGGGAGGAATCACCTTTGAGATGGCGGAACGAGTCGTCAAGGCAGGTTACGGGATATGCGACAATTCAAATGCGGATTTCGAAGTCGAAGGGATGAAGCTTGTTCTCGAGCAGATGGCGGAGGAGTCAAAGACTGATCTCCTTTATCATTCACTGGTGTCAGATGCGATTGTAAAGGACGGGAAAGTCACCGGAGTAAAAGTGCAGAACAAGAACGGCACACAGAAGATCATGGCCGACAGGATAATCGACTGCACTGGCGACGGCGATGTCGCGGCACGGGCCGGCTGCGGATTTGACATGGGTGATGAAGACAACGGTTTCTGCCAGCCGGTGACGCTCATGTTCACGATCGGCGGAGTGGATTACGAGAAGGTCAAGAATTTCCGCGGCAGCAGCTACAAGCTCGAGCATGTCTGGAAAAAGGCGCAGGAGAACGGGGACATGAGGCCGTTCCAGCACTGTGTGATGGGCTGGTGGTGGACCCCGACGCGTCCGGATCAGCTCGGGATCAATTTCACCCATGTGAATTTCATTGATTCTACGAAGGCGGAAGATCTTACCAAGGCCACGATTGAAGGACGCAAACAGGCTTACGAATCAATTGAAGTTTACAGGAAATATGTTCCCGGAATGGAAAACTGCTACATGATTTCCACCCCGAACACCGTGGGGATCCGCGAGAGCCGCAGGATCCGCGGGCTTTATACGCTTACGAAAGACGATCTGCTTGCAATGCGGAAATTTGACGATTCAATAGGCTACGGCTCATTCTTCATAGACATCCACAGCGTCTCAGGTCCGGGGATGGACAGGAAAGAGTACCGTCCGGAGAAAGGTTTCAAATATCAGATTCCCTACAGGATACTTCTTCCGAAAGACATCGACAACCTTCTGGTCGCCGGGAGATGCGCGAGTTGCACCCATGAAGCGTTGGGAAGCCTGCGCGTGATGCCGCAGTGCGGAGTGATGGGACAGGCAGCAGGCGCCGCAGCCGTCATTTCGCTGAACCGCGGGATTTCGCCCAGGGAAATAAGCGTTGCAGAACTGCAGAAGACGCTGAAGGAGCAGGACTGCATATTCTAGTTGAAGAAAATTAATATCCAATATTGAACAGCTGAATAACGAATTACGAAATGAAGATAATCTGAACATCGAACATTCAACTTCGAACTTCCAACTTCGAATGAAGAGGAAAGCAGACATTTGAGATAAGTGCAGGCGAGCGGATATGTTGGAGTTCACAACTTTAGTTGTGTCTTGATTTTTGTAGGATCTCATAAACATTGAAATCCCTATAACTTTAAAAATAATCATATATAAACGGAGGCATAAAAATGAAAAACAGTATTGTTCTTGTAGAGGCTGAATCGTTCAGTGATTTCGGAGGCTGGGCTCTCGACCAGCAGTTCATGGATCAG
>JBAZRS010000457.1:0-4943 GCA_041662825.1 Victivallales bacterium
GTCCCACTCCGGCGTGCAACGCAGGGCTTCCACAGCCTCCCTGTGGTTTGAAGGCGCGTGTGAAGGCAGATAGGCGATGAGACGGATATCCTTCTTTTTTAGAGCCGCCGCGATTTCACCGACCAGATCCCTCTGCGACAGCCTGCTGGGCCTGATGCCGGTGAGCCGGTCGTAGGTTTTGTTTGGTGAACAGAAATAGCCTGAGGACTGGCCGATGGTGAAAATGAGATATCCGGCGCCGGTGCCGGCGATCGTCTCGGCGAAACGAGGCACGTCGAACTTGTCCACCATCCGGTTCCACTTTGACACCGTCATGGCTGCCGGTTCCTTTGCGCTCGGAAGATCCGGCAGGTAATGCGTCATCACTCCCCATCGCGCATCACGCATCCAGTCGGCATTTGCGCGCTTCCATTTTTTAGCATTCTCTTTCATAACGTGTATTTTCCTGATTTATTTCAGTACTGTCCCATGGATGATTGGATGAATGGATGTCTGGATGGTTGTGTATCAGAGACATAAGAATTAAACAATCCTGTAAAAAAATCAGAAATGCCTTTTTCAATTATTGAATACAGGATACCCATTTTAAATTTTCTTTGAACTCAAACCCAATCATCCATTCATCCAACAATCCATCCATCCGTCATCCTGTGGGATGACTGTGTATTTATTTTATTTCAATCTCTCCCCATTTCGAAGGGATGAACCAAGCCTCCGAAGGCAGGTCGTTCACGAGATTCGTGTTCTTGTTTGACCAGTAGGTGCGCGCAGTATTGATCATGCCCTTGCTGTCAGACGATATGAATCCGACATCTCCCCTTGTCTTCCCGGGTAGAGGTTTGAAACCTATGTCCTTCAATGGGACTGCCAATTCCACGCAGTATCCCCCGTCGCGTGTTTTCACCGCCACAACCGCATCCTTTAAAACTTCAACACGGTCAAATGCCCTGGTTATGACCGGGGACGTGTAGACTTTGCGAAGTTCGCCCTGCGCCTTCTTGTCGACCGGAGCCATGATTACGGCTGAGGCTTTGCCGTTGAACGGCGCTATCACAATCCGTATGTCGCCTTCAGTCGGCTGATCTCCCGATTTTGCACCCTGATTCGTCGAGAGCTGGATGTCGAGGGCGTCTCCGGTCTTGAAGAGCCTTGTGAAATCCTTGCCCTCGTTGATCCATGGCGTAGGGTCGGTAACGTCGAAGAAGGCGTAAAGGTTCTTGTCGTCGTACGCCAGTTTTACCACGGCCTTGTCCGCCTGTCCGTCCCGGCTCACGGTGATGCCGGGTATTTTCTCCCAGTCTTTCGCTTCAGCTTTGAGAGATGGAGGTGTCCCCATGCGCGTGATTGCGAGTTTCGCAGATTCTTTCACTTTCGCTTCCCGTGAGGCGTTGTCGGCGAGAGCTTTCGCGACAGACGCGGAATCAAGGGAAATTTTCCCCGCATCAAATCTGCGGATCGTGTCCAGACCTTTGATTTCCATGATCATCCCGGCCTGTCCCGGTATTCCGCATGACTGGCGGACTTTTCCATCGCTTTGTTTCCCGAACCAGCCGTTGAAAGGTTCGCCGCCCTCGGACAATGTTTCAAGAGGCATACCCGCAAGCTTATCCTCGCTGTCAGGCAGGGAGTCCGCAGGAAGACGGCCGTCCTGGAAGATTGCTGCGATGAACAGTCCGTCCATGGTGAACAGGAAATCCTGCCCGAGATTTCCGCGGATCAGCATGACACTGCCTATGTCTTTGCCCATTTCGGCGACTCCGCAGACCTTCAACGGTCCTATCAGAAGCCCCGGTTTTGGCATGGTCGCCCTGTGCGAACCGTGAACTCCGGGATAGAGATTGGGATATGTCCATTCAACCTTCCTGTCTGCAAGGGCGAGGGAAAGGAACGGCTGTATCGGACCGCCGTGATTTGCCCCGATGCAGAGGAGGCTTTTCCCGTCGCCTGACGGGATCATGTCGCCGGTAGCCTTGACTCCGAGTTCTTCGATTCCCTCCGGACCGTAGGAAGGTATTCCGTCAGCCGACATCTTGGTGGGCTTGTAGCGGACAACTCCTTTTTCCAGGGAACCTGCATAGATGCTGAAATCGGGGCCGATTCTGCCTCCCCAGCCGTTATTGAGGCGAAGCGCCAGATTGGGACCGCAAGTCTTGCCGACCTGACTTTTTTTAGCCGCAGGGAGAATGACGCATTCGGAGCGCTGTGGAATGCCGTCATTGTTGGCGTCGTTCCAGAAACATCCGTCGGCGGGATCGAGACCTTCCCATTCACCGGCCGGCATTGCATCTGGTATGCTGTGATAATCCATCAGATTGAGCAGCTGCCCGATGACGCATATCGCCGATACGGGACGCCAGCCGTCTGGAAACTCCATGAAAATGACATGCGGGCCGGACTCAGCCCGGTGGTACATGTATTCCTTCTGAACGCCCGAAACCTCTTTGCGGAACCGCTGCGGAACTGCATTTGACTGCCCTGCGATGATGAATTTCTCCCCCTTGGACTCGTCCGGAACCCAGAGTATTTTCGAGACCTTGTATGTGCGTGTCTTGTGGTCGATCTTCATCTCCACAGGTCCATAGTAGGCTAGGGTGGGATCCTGATCGTGCAGATAAGTACCGGAAGCGCTGTAGCCTGTGTTGCCGATGTAGTCGCGGACCAGTTTGCCGTCTTTTGCCCATACCGACACACGCCTCGGATAATCCCATCTTTCCGTGACCCACACATTGTCTTTGGAGTCGACTGCGACCGCCCCGATATGCGAGATGGCCTGTTCATCGAAGAGACCCCTGATGGGCCTGCCTCCCTTTTTGCCGCATGTGTAGGAAAGCTTTCCGGCCTTGTCGAACGCCTTGACCTGGCTGTCTTTGCCGGCATCTGCGACAAGAATATTCCCCGCCTTGTCAAAGGAGATGCTTACCGCTTTCTCCACGCCTGGGGTCGGGACGGCTACGGATGTCCCCTTGTCAATGTCGATCCTGTTGACGGTGCCGTCGAGAATGGCGAAGAGCTGCCCCTGCGGATCGAACGCCAGCGCGGTGGGATTTTTCACGTCTATTGTCTTCACAAGTTTGGCGCTTGCAGAATCCAATATGGCGATCCTGTTGCACGACAATGCGAGTGCCAGCATTCCTTTTTTCGCCGCCATGCCGGTGATGGCTCCCGACTCCTGGTCATGTGCGGAGGCGCCGGTCGCCTTTTTCTTAAGCGGGATCTCATCGTATATCCCGCCGAGGACATCTTTCAGCGAGAGGTCAAAAGGGCGTTCCTTGCCGTCGACCATGAACGGTTTTTCAGAACCGTCCTTCAGGGAAAAGCGGCAGAGGAAATCGGAACGCATTCCCGCCGAATGCCAGTGTACCGACTGATATGCATAGACGTATTCCGGATCTACCGCCGCGCATTCTGCGCCGCGGTACTGACTCCATATTTTCTTCCCGTCCGGACCGAGCCCTATGATTCCATATCCCCCTTCGGCGAATATCCATGTGATGACGACAGTGTCGCCGCTAGACATTACCGATCTTGGCGGATGATGGTCTGCACCCCATGCGCCTTTACCGTCCTTTGTCTTCCAGGTCGGATTGCCCGGATTGTAGTAGCACATGTCGTATTCCGCTGAAATTGCGCCTCTGGTCAGGCCGCGCACCCTGTAAGTGCCCGGCTGGACAGCTTTGCCTGCATCGTCAAGGCAGTCCCACAACACCTCAACAGTCCTCTTTCCGTTCTTGACTTCGGAACCATAGATTTCAGGGTCGCAGTCTCCCGCCAAATTCCGGACACGCCCTCCGTTTGCTTGTCCTGAGCCTGTCGAAGGGACGTCTTCAATCGCGATCGTAAAGCTTTTCGCATCGGCCGGAATCTCGACCTTCACCGGTACGGTTCCGGCTATCTTCTCTATTTCCGGAGCGTATTTGCGGACTGTGACATTTCCCTTGTCGACGAGTTCGGCGTTTCCCCAGGCGTTGACGGCGGTCCAGTAAAAGAGGCGTGAAGTTATTCCGGGCTGCATATTGTCGGCATAGCGGTGTATCGGCCAGCCCCTGCCGGTCGGATCCGCCCAGATGAATTCCATTCCGATCCTGATTGCGTAGGCGGGTTTTATTTCAGGGATTTTCCGGTGGATGTGGTTCCACGGGATCTTCATTTCCTGGACAAAACCTTTGCCGTCTGTGTCTTTTTTATACGCGAGTTCAATGCCTTCGCCGAGATTCGTCTTTCCGTTTTCCCCTATGAAAAGTTTCCTTTCAGTCCCTTCCCTGCTGTTCGACATGTTCTTCCATTTAGTGAGATCCAGCACCGGTTCTCCCCTGTCGGAGAAAAACCATGTCGTTATCCATGAGACCTGATCTCCGGTTTTAACGCGAAGCTGCAGTGCATCGCCTTTCCAGCCGTCCCCGGGATTGAGTTTGGGATCAATACTGTTGTTCATGGGATTCTGATCACGCCATTTCACAGCCACATAAAGGGCGTCCTTGTCCCACATGGCGGACGTTTCGGTCGAGAAACGGTCGCGCAGGGAATATTCCGCAAAAGCCTGGATCTTTCCAGATAAATCCCAGTCCGACAGGTCGCCGTCAACCTTGACCGGCCCCGGTGCCGGCAGTACGAGTATGCCCTCGTTCTGGCTTTGCCGACCAATCATATTTTCAGCGGCGGATAGAGAGGGGAGCATCGCCCCGGCGGCGATTACGGCCGCGACCGGTAGAATGCTCATCAGCGATTTTGATGATGTGATTTTCTGCATCTCATTTCTCCTGTTTGTTATTAAAAAATAATTAAATCGTGTGGGAATTGCCATAATTTATGAATATACAGCATTCAATCTTCTAAATTCATCTTCTGCGAATTGCGAAATTCGCACTTGGAGTGCGGCAATTTACTGTGTCGGGCAGAGCTTCACAGCGTAGACTGATTGCCGCTTTTAATGAAGGAATTTAATT
>JBAZRS010000458.1:0-4916 GCA_041662825.1 Victivallales bacterium
TGACGGGACTTTTAGGCTCAAGCAACCCTTCTTTTTTCCTGTCTGCTTCAGACGGAAGAGGAGTCTCGGCTACTGGGGCGACATTCCCGATATTCTTTATTTCCTCTGAAAGCAGCTTCAGTATCCTGTAATCCTTATAATCGATTCCCGCCTCGATTAACAGCCAAACCGCAGATTCCCCATGAAGAAGCCTTCTTGCCATTTCCCTCCGGGCGGGCGAATTGCCTATGATGCCGGCTTCCTCCGGAGTCATAGCTCCCGCCCACAGAGGATTTTCAACATCCGAATTCTCCGGAAAATAAATTATTGAGAATGGAAATTTCTCCGGCTTCAAAAGCTTCAACACATCAGCCGTCTTCTCATCGACATTGTCCTTACTGGTTATATTGATTTTCCTGAGCGCAAGATTCAGGGATTTCATCTTATCGCCTATTTTATCCTGGATCGCCCTCACCCCTTCATCGGCTTCCATCTTGTTTTCATCGTCGTAAATCACAAGCGCACGGTAATGATCCGCCTTCCATTTCCCGGATCCGCTCGAATTGACTGTGGCGGGGGCGGATGGCGGTTCAGCCTCTGTGACCGCTTCCGGAAGCGGAGCCTGTCCATATGCGACTACACCCGAAAGCAGCAATGCGCAGGCGTGCATTTTTATAATCCTATGGATGATTGGACGATTGGATTGATGGATGGCTGCGTATGAGGGACATAAGCATAAAAAAATATGGGATATTTGTAAAAACAACTTATATGATATTTTTATGACATCATGCATTTATGGTGTTCCTTTGAATTCGATCCCATTCATCCATTCATCCAACAATCCAATCATCCGTCATCCTCAGGGATGACTCTGTATCATGTTCATGCTATTTCGCCTTGTTCCATTCGTCTGTTGCGAATTTCGCAGATGACAGCTTACCGGCCTCCGACACAAACGCGTCGGGAACGTTAAAATCTTCAAATTTGACTTTGAACTCTTCTGCAAAACCCTTAATCAGTTCCTCTGACAATTTATCCCTGTCCCCTCCCGACACTTCCAAAGATATGCTGCCTTGGTGCAGTATTCCCTTCCTGGTCCGCCTCTGGGCGGCTCCAGCCATCTTGCGGTTCTCGCAGATCACATCATATTTAGTCGGAGTCACAAAACACTTCATCGTGGCCCTGTCAGAAACGGAAACAGCGGAATCGGCAAGGTGCCCGCGCTTTCCGAAAGCCGACATCGCCCTCAAGACGGCCCTGTGAAAGACATGATAGCTTTCCACCCTGTCAAGGCTTTCAAGAGAATGTGCTGCAGGAACAACAACGGTGTAGGTCAGATCCCTGTCATGATATACGATTCCGCCCCCTGTCGGGCGGCGTACGATAGAATATCCGCATTCCTTCGCCACGGCTCCGTACTTCTGCGTATAGCCGATTGAGATGGAAGGCCTGTCCCAGCCGTAAATCCTCAGGAGGATCCTGCCCTTCAGCAAACCCGACTCTTCCAGCAGAAGCTCATCGACAGCCATATTTAACGTGGGCGGCCTTTCGCCATCCCTCCAGAGATGCCATTTTTCATTCATATAAAAGCTTATTCAGAAATTTTATTCTTGAGATATTTCTCAGTTTTCCGGAGCACGGATTCCAAGTCGGGGACGATCCCGGAAACCGGTGTATACGATTTTAGAAACAGCCCGGCTATCTCTTCGCGTTTAAGGATCTTCCCGAACTTTGCCCCGAGTTCTATGAAAGAGGAGACCGTCCTCCCGATTTCCGACGCCCTGAGGTTTTCACAGATTGGCTTTGACCTTATGTCGACACTGTCAAGATCCCAGAAGCCGAACAGGTATTCCCCATTCGTTTTTTTGCTCACGAAAATATTGCTGAGTTTCGTATCGCCGTGATACACGCCGGCATCATGCATTTTCGACATTGCCGCCGCTATGGATTCCGCATAAAGCTTCTGGATTCTCCTGCTCTCATACATGACTTTGCAGAAATCAATGGTTGAGATTATCCCGGGAACGGATTCGGCGATAAGATAGGCGGATGTCAACACGCCGGCCGTCCGGCTTGCGGTCGCCGCAAGGGGTCTGGGCGTCGGAATCCCGTTCATCTCCAGATGCCAGGCGGCCTTCCAGGTGCGGAACGGCTTCGCGCTGCTGAACATGTATTTGAGGGTGTAGCGCAACCCCTTATTATTGTATCTCTTAATGAAAACGGCGGTACCGTCGGAAAGCGTCGCAATCCCGGCCTTGGTGCTCCTTGAATCCTTGATGATGTTTGACGCACTGAGATATTTTTCAGGGTTTCCCAGACAGTCGTGCATGGCCGGCGAATCAGCGCTCCTGCGTATGATCACCAGATTTACACCGTGCACAATTTTCAGGAAATCCGAATTGTTGTTAAAACAGTATCCTGTCGACAGTTTGTCTTTCATGGGAATTCTCTATTTTCTTGTTTTGGGAACCTACACCGGAAACTGCAGAATTTACAGGAGGCTTCCCTATGTAATACAGATAAAGTCTCTATCGGTTGCAAATATGCCATTCTAAAGTAAACTAATCCGCAAATTTAAAATTTAAACACAGATTTGATTATATGAAAGAACTTGTCATAGCAGGAAAGAAATTTAAATCCAGGCTTTTCCTCGGCACCGGGAAATTCTCATCCTCAAAAGAACTGCGTTCAGCCATAAAAGCCTCGAAAACCGAACTTGTCACGGTGGCCCTCCGCAGGGTCGAACCTGGCAAGCGCGGCGACAACATACTTTCCGCAATAGACAGTTCGGTCACGGTGATGCTCAACACCAGCGGCGCCAGGAGCGCGGAAGAGGCGGTAAGAATCGCGGATTTCGGCATGGCCGCAGGCTATAAATGGATAAAACTGGAGATACATCCGGATCCGCATTACCTCCTGCCGGATCCCATAGAAACCCTCAAGGCCGCAGAAATTCTTGTCAAAAAAGGCCTGATCGTCCTCCCGTACATCAACGCGGATCCCGTTCTTGCAAAAAGACTCGAGGATGTCGGTGTCCACGCCGTCATGCCGCTCGGTTCGCCGATCGGCAGCAATCAGGGTTTGAAAACCGAAACCATGCTCAGGATCATAATCGAACAGTCCCTAGTCCCCGTGGTTATCGACGCCGGAATAGGTCTTCCTTCGCACGCCGCCGCCGCCATTGAAATGGGGGCCGACGCAATACTCGTCAACACCGCAATCGCCGCCGCCGGAAATCCCGCCCTCATGGCCGACGCGTTCTTCATGGCCGTAAGCGCCGCCGAAAAGGCGATAAAAGCCGTCCCCCCGTCCCCCATCGGAAAAGCCTCCCCGACATCGCCCATGGAGATTTTCTGATCTCTCATATGCTGACTTAAATATATGATCTGACAGGTTTCCGAGCAGATTCTAGGCCGTCAAACGTTAATTACCCATATGACAATCCGGATCAAAACAAATGAATCTCAAATCACTATGCGTCTACTGCGGATCGAGTCCCGGTCTGAGCGCCTCATATATCAAGGCGGCGGAAGAGTTCGGCCGTCTGATCGCTGCCGACGGCATCACACTCGTATATGGCGGCGGCAACGTCGGCCTGATGGGTGCGATCGCCAACAGCGTTCTCCGGGCCGGCGGATCGGTTATCGGTGTGATTCCTGAGCAGATGGTTGCCAAAGAATTGGCGCACAACGGGCTGACCGAATTGTACCGCGTAGGCTCTATGCATGAACGGAAGCTGAAGATGGCGGAACTTTCAGACGCCTTCGTCGCGCTTCCCGGTGGCATAGGCACAATGGAAGAGATCTTCGAGGTGTTTACGTGGACACAGCTCGGATATCACTCGAAGCCATGCGCCTTCCTGGACGTGGATCAGTATTATTCACCGCTTTTCCAATTTCTCGACCACATGGCAGAACAGCGTTTTATCAAGGAGGAACACCTTGCATCCCTGATCAGGGGGGATGATCCGGCCGATCTGCTGATCAAGTTGCGCAACTACAGTCCGGCCATTGTTGACAAATGGATAGACAGGAAGCCGAACACGATCGTGCCATAGCTGAGCAAAACGGCTGATGAGTGATGTAAGAATCGAAGAGAAATTGATTATACCAGATTTGAATGGTAATTTTCTCGGCACCGGCAAAATTACTACGGCTTGATTTGTTTTCCACATCAGACTATCTTTCCCACAATATGAAAATTAAAAATCCTATAATCAATAGCCTTTCCAAGCACCTGTTCTGGGATGTTGACGCCAGCAAGCTGGATACCGAGAAGAACAGGAAACTAGTCATCCGCAGAGTCCTGGCTTATGGGACTTTAAGCGATTGGGAGTTGATTTATAATCGCTACGGCATAGATGAAATAGCTAAAATTGCCCGGTCAATTAAAGATTTAGATTTCAAGTCGGCATCCTTCGTGTCAATGTTGTCTGGCATACCGAAAGAGAAGTTCTTATGTTATACTACAAAGCGATTGACGCAACTACACTGGGTATCTTAAGAAAGCTACAGGGCGAACCGGAGTTTTCCGAGTTGCGGTTGGTTGGCGGCACCGCCTTAGCCTTACAGATATCACATCGCAAATCAATAGACATAGATTTGTTCGGAAAACTCGATTCAGACAGCATCCAGGTCATGAAAAAACTGGATCGGACAGGAAAGACGATAATCCTCAGCAAATCCGAAAACATCGGCATTTATTCCATTGACGGAATCAAGGTGGATGTCGTGAACTACCCTTACAAATGGCTTGAAGAACCTGTCAAGGAGGATGGGTTGATGCTGGCGGGCATGCGGGACATAGCGGCAATGAAACTTGCGGCCATTACAAATCGCGGTTCCAAAAAGGATTTCATAGACCTTTTTTTCCTGTTGCGCCACTTCACTTTCAGTGAGTTACTCGGTTTCTACCAGGAAAAGTTCCATGATGGT
>JBAZRS010000459.1:0-4907 GCA_041662825.1 Victivallales bacterium
TTCACAGTCGAAAGACATGCGATATTAACTATTTCTTCCCCTTTAAAGGAGCCTCTAGCATCACATTGTTTTCCCAGTAAAGACCGTCCGTTGTCTCTTTGTCAACAAAGATCCCAGGATCCTTCATATATGGCGACTTTATCCATTTATTCCCCGTCACAAACACATCCGTGGAAAACCCCACTTCAATAGATCCCCGATATGGCTTGTCAATGCTTTGAGGTTTGGTCAATATGACTGTGTTATCACGAATGATGACATTGCCGGCGGAGCAGACCGAAACGATGACCCCCGGAAAATCTATAAACTGATTCTTTTCTATGAGAATATCGCTGATTATCGGAAACTTTGTCTTATCCTCGGGACGAAGAGGGGCTTCGCTGGTGCACCCTCGGATATATGAGAAAATATAGATGGCCGGCATTTTGCTTTTGTCGTAGCGCCCGTCAGGATTGGCCGTATCGATTATATTATTGCGCACAACAACATTGGATGCGCCGCATCCGTCAGCCCCGTCCCTCAGCCGATAGCCGCTGTAAATATGGATGGCCCCTAATTGATTGTGGAAAAACCTGGTGTTTTCAAGGGTGATGTTATCACCCTTCAGAAGCGCTCCGCGCGCCTGATTGTCATGGAAATAACAGTTGCGGATAATTATATTCTTGGGACTGTAATGCCGGTTGAAGAGGACAAATGTCAGCCCCTTCTGTTCCGGAAGGGCTTTTTCAAATATGAATTCACGGATTCCCGCCTTGGCGTCAATCGTGTTGATTTTTGCAATTTTCTCCGTAAATCCGGTCGGGGCATAGTCATCCTGCCGTATTTCCACCGGATCTCCCACATGGAAGTGGTCGGGATTGTACATCGCCTTGCCCCGAACGGTATTCGGCCCGGCCTTGTCGCCGATGGCACCGCCTCCGATGACACAAAAACAATCGTCCGCTCCGAGACTTATCTCGCAGCCCTCCATCTTGAAATATCCGAGAGTCTGTGCAATGTCAAAATGATCTGACAAGGATGTCATTGGCCTCATGGTACCGGCCGGCCGTATGACATTGGTGTTTATTACCTGCCAGTGATGCTGGTCCCCCCAGGCATAAAAGGCGGCGCCGGCACAGGAATACACATTGATTCCGGACAGTGTCAGATTGACATTGCTCCCCATGTTTATCGCACCATTGCCGCGAAGGCGGTGCAGCACACGGTAAAGTCCGCCTTTTTTGGCGCCGCTGACAAATACATTTTTCCCCATGCTGCTTATGGTGTCGGATGCATACAGCCTGAGCAAATTGTCTGAAAGCCATTCAACCTTCGGATATACGCTGTCCCCGCCAAACCACATTCCCCCGCCGCCATGAAATCCAACCGACATGGTTTCCGGATCGAGCGCGAGCAACGCCCCGTGCAAAACAACATCGCGTTTTGGAAAACGTTCATAATGCACAAATCGCAGGTCCGCGTATAGGCCGGAGGATTCCACATTTTCAACTTTCACCACGCTGGCAAGCGGATCATTATCCCAGTCCCAGTCGACAGAAAAGTTCTTGAAGAGCGTCCTCTCACAGCGGTTGATAATCATGAAGTGGGCGAGATGGTTGTAAACAAATGTCGATCCCTGTCCGTCAAATTCAAAATCGACCAGCTTATCGAAAAGCACCGATTTCTCCTGGGTGAAACGATATACACCCTTTGGAACAATCAGCTTTGAAACTCCAGTGGATGCACAATGGGCGATTGCGTCGTTAAACGCCTTTGTGTTGTCGGGACTCCCTGGTTGTGCACCGAATTTTTCAACCGAAACCGTTTCCTGGTTTTTCGGGGCTGGCGGCAAGACAGTAAATTCTTCAGATCCTGTTGGAATCTTCAATTTTTTCTTGGATGAATTAGATTCTCCCAAAATGGGAATAAAAACCTCTTTTATTGCAGAAGCGGACTGATCTTCCCCCCTAACTGTTCCACCCGTCTGGATGAGGGCACAAACTATTGCACCAATCAGAAGCGGTCGCCTCATTATTGCAGTTGAAAGCTTCCATCCCGATCCTAAATCACTGTATTTTTTCATTTTGTTATTTTATATTCCGTGAAATTCATTGTTCCACCAATCATGCGTCTTCTGATGGATAATTTTTATTTTTTACTCGTCCCCGCCACCCGCCCAGAACCCTTGGCACAAATTGCTCTTCCATGCCGGGACGGCCTCCTCGGCAAGCGCGGCAACATGCCCGTCGGCAAAGACAGTATTGGCCTTTTTGCCGTCATGACGGAAGGCGAAACGTGATTTTTCACAGATGTCGCGGGCGGTGGCGTCTGCGGCCAGGAAACAAACTTTCGGCTGTTCCATGTCTTTAATTTTATGAGGCTGATAATATTGATGATTGGGAATGCCTGTTACGATAAGATTAATTCCGTAGGAGACCGGAGCCCAGGCGGCGGGACCGTTTTCCATTGCAACCCATATCTTGTTGCCGGAATCAGTGCGTTTGTCAAGGGGTACAGTATCGGCCGGACAGGCGAAACGCTCGATATTCCTTGACGGCACAGACCCGTCTATCCAGGCATCCATCTTGCCTCCGATTTTGGCCTTGGTCATCCAGTCCAGCCCGTTGAAAGGCAGCCAGCCGTCGGAATCTGCGGCATATGCTATTGTCGCAACTCCGATTTGTTTCAGATTTTCCTCGCAGGAAACCGCCTGTACCTGTGCGACTGCACTGCGGACGACTGTTGGAATCATGACCATTACCGTCACCAAGATCGCCACAATTGCAACGAGTTCGATCATTGTAAATCCGTTTATCCCTGAACCTGAACTGTTTTTCACACGTTTTAACATGCTAACCCCCCTTTTTCCTGAATATTGCATTTAGATGCTCCCTTTAATCAATTTCCGTACCAGAACGGTTGTGAGAATGTATAGTTCCCAACTGAAGCGACTACAATCTCTGTCGCGCGCAGAGAATCCACGTGTCCGTCCAGATAGCCCACCGTAATCCTGCCGGGATGTATGTAAAATGCAAAATCACTCAGGCTCCCGTTAAAAGCGCTTATCCCCTCTGAAAATATGCAGCAGTCGCTTGGCTTTTTAACCTGAGACATCTTGCGCGCAGGATACCAGACATTGCCGGTGTTTCCGCATAGCACGTTGTTTATTCCATATGTCTTTGGAACCCACATGGCTGAAGGACTGGCTTTTACCCAAAATTTAGCTGGTAGTCCTTGATCTATGCGTGCCCCCAATTCGATAATGTCCGAGGGGCACAAGAACAATGACATGTTTTTGGAGTTGTCCTCTGCTGCATCCTGGGTCAGCCAGGCATTCAAGTACTCTCCCATCCTGCTTTGATACGACCAGCGTCTTGAATCATATACAAGCCAATCCCCGTAATCTCCGGTATAGTTGATTATGCCAAGCCCCAACTGTTTCAGCTGACCTGTGCATGTTATCTGCTTGGCTTTCTCCTTGGCCTTCCCTAGTGCCGGAAGCAGCATGGACGCGAGAATTGCGATTATCGCAATTACGACCAGCAACTCGATTAGCGTGAACCATTTTTTCATGACATCTCCTCCTTGTTTATTTTAATTTCAGGCTTAATCATCCAAGTTTCCCTGGTGTAATTCTTATTGATTATTATTTCATTCAGCTTTGACGCTATTCCCTCCTGGTTTATTGAAACAGAATCAAAGGGAGACGCACTTTCACTTGACCACGGAGTATCGAAGTAACCGACAAGCCTGTAATCGCGCCTGTGCCTAATCTTCAATCCGTCAAGGGCCTGCATTATCTTGTAGCCAGTAAAATCGGAATCTGCAAAGATCCCGTCCGGAGATTTTGCCCCCTTGAATATCGATTTGATTTTTGTCGTGAAGTCCGGATCGTTCCGGGCGATGAAGATTAATTTACCTGGATCAAGCCCCCTGTCGGTTAAAGCCTTTTTAAATCCCTTTCTTTGAGCGGAGTCGATATTGATGTCGTCGTTCATCACCTCCCGCATTACCAGTGCGACAAGCAGGTTCCTGCATCCTGAATCCAACAGGTGATTGGCTGCCAGATATCCGCCCTGCTCATAGTCCGAGAGAATTTTTATTGACGGTATCTCATCACCGCATTCAAAGCGGTTGACGAAAATCAGATTCTCGATCTCTTCATGACGCTTCAGGAGGAAATCAAAAGGAAATCCGGCCTGCCCGTCTATTACTATGAATTCAGGCATGGATTTGACCGCTTCTTCCAGGTGCTCGACAAGCCAGTCCAGATTTTTGTCGCCGATGATGTAATCCAAATTCACCAGCAGGGGGAAATAATAATTTTTCTGGAGGGTGTTCAATATCTCTGAATTCAGTTTTTCAAAAATATGCCCGGCAGTCCTCATCACATAAATACCGAGTCTTGAAGGAATCCTCCGTTCTCTGACAGGCAGCACGACACTCCCGTTACGCGGTTTTGTCTTTATAAATCCTTCGGTGGATAAAGAGGAAATGGCCTTATTGATAGTGCCGTGATTGGCCCCATAAGTCCTGCGGAAATCCCCCTCCGTCGGCAAGCTCATGCCGGGAAGATATTTCCCGCTTATTATATCTTTTTTTATCAGATCCCTTAAGATCTCATATTTGTTTTTCAACATAAATTGACCTCAAAATATCCAACGAAATCTCATTTATCCATTAAATCAATAATTCATTATACGATATATATCGTTAAAAGGCAATAGTTTGATTTATAAAATCTCATAACATGTTGAGTGATAATCTAATATCATAGAGAATTGAAATTCAGGAATAAACAGGCGGGAATGTATGTTTTACTACAAAAAAAAAGCGTCCTTTCGGACGCTTTTTGATATGAATATACAAATACGCAGTCTGATCAAGTGGTGGTCGCGGTCTTTCCGCTGATGACACCGTGCTGTCTG
>JBAZRS010000460.1:0-4897 GCA_041662825.1 Victivallales bacterium
ATGAAGAGCCCGTTACCCAAGACGCGGACTGCAATTACATTTGCTCCCGCCTTGACCAATTTACCCGGCACTAGGAAAGCGTGATCCCTGCGGTAACCGTCCTGACCACCGACAAATACCCCGTTGAACCAGGTCACATCCTGTTCCTGAATCGGACCCAGGTTCAACCACAGGTCCTGTCCTGCAAAATCGGCAGGGACTTCAACGTGACGCCGGAACCAGATGAGCCCGTTCAAACCGGAGAAAGGTGGCTTATTGGCCCCCTGTGGCAAATCTGCAGTCGTCCACGAACTATCGTCGAACTCGGGGGTTTTCCAAGATTCGGTCTGTGCGCAGGCCGGATCACTGGCCTTTGCCCAGTCAGTCACTTCTTTCTCGTAAAACTTGAAGGTGTCCAGGCTAGGCCCGTATTTAGGCTCCTTCTGCAAACTCGCCAATGTGCTCCAGGGCTGGATGGAGGAGTTTCCCTGAGCGCATTCGATCATGCCTATCGGAACTCCGGTCTCCTTGTGCACCTTGCGGCCGAACATCCAGGCGATAGCGGAAAATCCGCCTGTGGTGAACGGTTTTTTATTGTTCAGAAGGGAATCATTTGACGCCACAGACCAGGAACCTGTCACTGTGGATTCGGGCGCAAAACTGCTGGTGGGCTTCACCCAGTAGAGGCGGATACCGTCCACCGGCCCGCCGGGCAGCTCGTTCCACCACTGGTTGACACCGTCAATTCCGAAATCCATGTTTGACTGACCTGTGCAGATCCATATATCGCCGAAGAGAACGTTTTTCAGGGTGACATTCTTCGGTCCGGCAATGGTGACGGTATGCGGGCCTCCCGCAGGCTTCGGACCTATTTTCGCAATCCACATGCCGTCCGCGGCAGCGACTGCATTCACTGTCTGATCGCCCAGGGTCACGGTGACTTTCGTCCCCGGCGCGGTCCATCCCCAAACAGGGCACGGGACATCCCGCTGAAGGATCATGTTGTCGGTGAAGAGCCCGTTCAGGAACGGTTTGACAGGTTCCGCCCGGACGATGACTGCTGCCAATGCCAGCACGATGATCAGGCCTCGTAAAATTAGATTCATTTCCTCACTCCTTTTTTAAATCACCCTGCGGGATGACGGATTAGCGGATGTTTTGAAGACTGCGTTTCAGCTTTGAAATGCAATCCTTCAGTGTTGAAAAAACCTTTTTGGGAACCCAGTTCTCATCGAGGAAACCGTAGCGGCATACGGCTTTTCCGGAATTGTACCAGCGCCAGTGCAGAGGTCCGCGCATATCGGCCAGGCACCATGGGCAATAGCCGGAAATCTCCGGAAGTTTCCCGAATATGTCATAGGCTTCGCGTATGATGGCGGAATGCCTTTCCTCGCTTCCCAGCTTGTCTGGGGGCACATCGGAACCGCGGAGTGACATGCTGCCGAATTCACTGAGGACCAGCGGCTTGTCAAACGCCTTCAGCATCTCCACGAAGTTCCGGTATGCGTTCTCCGCCTCACCGGCATTGCCGACATAGATATTGGCGGAGAGAATGTCGCAGAGTCCGTGCCAGTCGTCCGAGTGCGCCGGTATCCATTTCTCCTTATAGTCGGTAGAGAACTGGTCGTTGTTTGCAGGACTCCATTTCGAGTTGAGGGAGACGTGGTTTCCGGCTTCGGCGCAGCTTATCGGGCGGGACGGATCGAGTTTCCGCAGCATGGCCACGGACTTGAACCAGTAGGGATAATTGTTTTCGGCATAGTTGTCCGGATTGCGGTAGCAGCATTCATTGGAAACACTCCAGACAATAAGGCTGGCGCGGTTCCAGTCGCGCCTGACAGTCTCCTCCATCATCCCCATCGCCTTGCGGGTCATGCCATCATGATGCATGGTGCTCAGCCAGTATGCCGGCACTTCCTCCCACCACATGAGTCCCGCCCGGTCCATCGCCCTTCCGAATTCCTCATTGTAAGGATAATGCGCACAGCGCAGGAAGTTAAGGCCCAGCTCCTTCGCCTTTTCAATCATCAGGTTGATTCCGGTAGTGGCCGCAGTACGGCCTGTTCCGGGGAAATCGGAGTGGACACAGACACCGTAAAGCCGTATTTTTTCGCCGTTGAGCAGGATGTCCTGTCCGCGCGTTTTTATTTCACGGAATCCCGTTTCATCCGTAATCGCTTCAAAGCGAGTGGAAAATTTTATTTGATAAAGTTTCGGAGTCTCCGGGCTCCACAGTTTGATTTTACTGCGCGGCACGGATGAAGTTATTTTCGAAGCGGCACCTACTCCGGCAGAAATTTTCTCACGGATGCAGAGTTCGGGGATTTCCAGCGTAATCTCCTCGCACGCGGCTTCATTCCTGGAACCCAGTTCAACTTCAAATTCCAGTTCTGCGGAGTTGTCGGTCAAACGGGTCGAGACGCGGTAGTTGCTGATATGGACAGCGGGAACGATCACCAGTTTTACCGGATTAATGATGCCGCCGTCATTGTTCCAGTCGAAGATTTCACCGGGGACGCGGTCGGCGCGGAGATGGTTGTCCACAAGCACGAAGAGCTGGTTGTCCTCGCGCAGATAGTCGGTCACACGGTATTGGAACGGCGAATATCCCCATTCATGTTTCCCGACCAGGTGGCCGTTAAGATATACTTCCGCCTCATAGACGACGCCGTCAAAGCAGAGGAACGCCTCCTGTCCGGACAGATCCTCATTTACTTTGAAGTTCTTCATGTAAACGGCGTGGCCGTCATACCATCTGAGCTCTTCGAACTGGGTTTTCCATGTCCCGGGAACCTGAATGTCCCAGAGCCCGTTTTCATTCCAACACGGGAACAGCTCATTTCCCTTGGGAACATTTTTCCACCATTTCTGCCGGCGGCAGCGCTGCATGGGATCAGGGCAGAATTTCCAGGCGCCGTTAAGATCTACGGATTTTCGCTGAAATGTAAACACGGTCTTTCCTCCTAATTTTTCGGGATATAAGGACAATTGATACCGAGTTGCATTCTACCGGACAGTAATTCATGAAAGACAAAGAGCAGCCCTTGCGGGCTTAACTACGAACAAGTAATTCGCTTGTAGCTTGTCGCGCCGTAGCTTCCTAGCGAAGGCGGATCAATGCCGCAAGGCATGTTCATGCAATTTGATTGCAACTCGGTATAAGGCGGTTTTTAAACAGCCAATTAATCGTCGGGTTTCCCCCTTCGCAGGGAAGCTTCAGTCTTCGCCAAGGCTATGCCCTGACAAGACGGCGGACACAGAAAACCCGACATACTTTTTAAGAAATAACCATGCCGATCCTGATGAAACAGCCTCGATGATTATGCCTTGAACATCTCTCTTGTCTTCTGGAACTCGGTCGGAATCTCGTCGGCCGCAATGCTGAGCATGTCGCGCCAGAGCGCCTTGGATTCGGCGGTGTCCTGCTTGACAGGATAACTGTAGAGCGCTTCAAAGAGGATGCGAGGGTCGCGTGTGGCGATGGCGTCACCCAGCAGCGTCTGGTGCGTCGCCAGGCCGCTTACCAGCCCCTGGAACACATCGGGCACTTCGAACTTGCCTGCAGGGCGGATGCCGTCGCGGCCGAGTATCTGTGAATATTCGAGCACGGTGCGGTCCTTGAAACCGGCGACAGCGCCTTCATTCAGACGGCTGGTGGCGATTGCCAGTTCACCGACGCCTCCGACGGCTTTGGCTATCTTAACCATGATGTCTTCATCGGTACGCAGAAGGTAGAGGGCATCCGGGCGCTCGGTATTCCAGCCGGCAACGTCCAGGTCGGCATTAAGCCAGGATTGGAAAGTCTTGTCGGCTTCAGCGCGCCCTGTGCGGAACTTGCTTTCCCTCTCATCCATCTTCTTCTTGCTTGGCGGCGGTGCCGCATTCTTGACGGAATTGAGATAGCCCCCTTCGATGTCGAGATGCACCAGTCCGTCTCCTTCGCTCGAGAAAACCAGATAACGGTACTTGCGGTAGAGTTTTACCAATGTGTTGACGCTGTTGGTGATATTCTTCTTCGAGCCTTCATTCCAGCGGTCGGAGAGCGGGGACATAGTCCAGTTGTCGGTCACGCGTTCTGCCGCCAGTTCGTAAAGGTCGCGGCCGCGATAAGTCGAACCGTGCAGGATGAAGCTCATGTGGTTGATTCCGGCGCAGCGGATGTCGAAACCTGATCCCTCCTCATCCTTGCCGAAGAGAAGACGCGGCAGATCCCACAGATGGTTGGTGTAGCCCTGGCAGACACCGAGACAGCGGATGCGGGTATGGTTGTTGACTGCCGCGCTGAGCACCGCCACCGGATTTGCAAAGTCTACAAGCCAGGCTTTCGGGCATATCTTCTCCATGCGTTTCGCAAGGTCCATCAGGATCGGGCCGCCCTTCAGGGCAAGCATCGCACCGCTCGGGGAAAGCTGGTCGGAGCCGATAAAACCGTGCTGCGGACAGGAGGACTGCAGCAGGTCGAAGTTGCGACGGCTGCCGGCCATAAGCACGACAAAGACAATGTCCGCGCCCTCAAGCGCGGCGTCCAGGCTGGTTCCCCATGTTATCTTGCAGTTTATCCCCTTATGCTCAGGGGATTTCATTGCCATGCGCCCGACCGCTTCGGAACGTTCCACAGCCAGGTCATAGAGATTGATTTCGCCGTTCTGCATCAGACCCGGCACCGCCATGATAGACCGTGCAATACTCAGATACCTGTGTGAACCGCCGCCAAAAAAAACAATTTTCATAAATCATCTTTCCTTTTATTTATCATTATTAATATTTTTCCGTTCCGGAAAAATATATTCATATATTAATCTCGGCCTGAGGCCCGAACGTCGACAGTGAAACCGTAATGGCATCTGGCGCTATTCTGCCCTCTTCGAAGAATACCAGGGTGTTGCGAGTCTTAAGCCAGCTGAGAGGCAGCCACAGC